>DATJUM010000088.1:0-39407 GCA_035502355.1 Rhizomicrobium sp.
GCGCATCGAATCTGTCACATGCGACGATCATTTCGTTGTCCACGAGAATTGGACTTGCTCGTCCACCTGGATTGCCCTTCCGTTCTGCATGGCCGGCACATAACGAAATGCAGAAAGAACACAATCCACGGACGCTTGATCAAGGCTTCCGCTCCCGCTCGACTGCGTTATCTCCGCCTCGTGAGCAGCGCCGTCGGTTCCAATCTGAAACGAGACGATCGTGGGAACAAGATGACGCGGAACGTATCCGGGTCTTGGTTTCTCGCGGCATGACGTGGGAGAAATTCCTGCCCCGGCTGGACGGGTAAGCAGCAGATACGAATGATCATCGACCGCCCAGCGAACATCGTATTCTCTCGTAACTTCAATTGCCTGTCCATGCTCCGTCACAGGTTTCAGACGGGCGATCTTCAGACAGCTCAATGCCGCCCGATCAAGGTCGGCATTGCCGCTAGACCTTACCAAAGTGGGATTGGCCGTCGATCCGTCCGTCTTCACGTCCACGGACAGCGTGGTCGTTCCGTACGCGTTTTGTACAGACCCGGTACGCCATGCGTCACATGTGGCAGTGAGCGGGTTCCTCATGGCGGGACTCTGCAACGGCGCTGCGGCGGACTGCGTGGTCTGCGGATGGGCAGCCAATGGCGTCAAAAATAGCGCGAATACGATGTATCTCATTGCGCCCCCTTGATAAAGCGCGGACTCCTATCACATCCGGGGCGCGAATGTCGTGGATCTTGATCGATTGGCGCATCTCGCGTCTTATCGCTTCTCCGCAATCCTGAGGATGAACCCAATGTCCTTCTCCGTCTATGAAGCATCCGTTCCGCCCATGATCCATTTTTTCGAGAGTCTTTCGAAAATTCTCGACAAGGCCGTGCAGCAGGCCAAGGAACGCGACATGCCGCTGTCGGAGCTTCTCGAAGCCCGGCTTGCGCCCGACATGCACCCCTTCCCGCGCCAGATACAGATTGCAAGCGACATCGCCAAGCTCGGTACTGCGCGCCTCGCCGGGATCGACCCGCCGAGCTACCCCGATACGGAATCAACCTTTCCCGAATTGCAGGAGCGCATCCGCAAGACCATCGATTTCATCAGGAGCGTTCCGCGGGAAAAATTCGAAGGCGCGGAGGACCGCACCTGCACGCTCAAATTCCCGCAGGGTGAGATGAGCTTCCCGGGCCGCGCGTTCCTCACCAATTTCGTGCTGCCCAATTTCTTTTTCCATGTGACCACGGCCTACGACCTCTTGCGGCACAAGGGAATCGAGATCGGCAAGAAGGATTACATGGGCCAGTAAGCCCCGTGAGGTTCTGCGCGCGCCGCCGCGAAGTACGATTGGCGCGCGCGGACTTTTCCTGATCGCCAATGCGTCGCTCTTTGCTCCTTCACCCGGACAGCCGCTGCGAGGCGATTGAAAGCATCGAGGCCGAGGTAACGCGCTCGTCGCCGGGCAGCCTCGTGGTGCGATACTTCGTAACAGGTGAGATACGCAGTGTGCGGCTGCCGCTGCCCTCAGGCGCGGCGCGCGTGGACGGCCTTTGGCGCCATACCTGTTTCGAGCTTTTCCTCCGCGTGGGCGGCGAGGACGCCTATTGCGAATTCAACTTCGCACCATCGCTGCAATGGGCGGCGCACGCCTTCGACGGCTACAGAAGCAGAATGCGAACCCTGGAAATCCGTGCACCACGAATCGAAATGCGCCAGGACGCGCGCGTATTCGAGTTGCAGGCCGAAGTGAATTTGGCGGGCATGCCCGATGCGGACAGCCGCGCCGACTGGCGCCTCGGGCTCTCTGCCGTCATCGAAGAAAAAAACTGCAACATCTCGTATTTTGCGCTGGCGCACGTTCCGGGCAAACCCGACTTCCACCACGCCGATGGTTTCGCGCTTTCGATTCAGGCACCGTAACACACCCATGCCCGTCATGAACGGGCAGTATTGTCCCGGCCATCCAAGAACACGGACGGTGTTTTCTGTTGCTCGCCATATAAGCGGCGATGAATGCGCCGGCCTGCGCGACGCTCAAGCTTGCCGTGTCGCCAAAGCTTCAACGAGAACCCGGTGACGGGTCCAACGTTCGCCTGCAAATTAGCAGCGATTGCCGATTCTTGCAGCTTATGGAGTGGTTTTCGCCCGGCGCACCCCTCGTGATACCCAGGTTGGCGAACGTTGGTCCAGGTGCGGTATTATGGACCCGACGATTTGCCGGGATTGACCTTCGTCACCTGCGAGGCAACTGCGACCCACTTGCCGCCGTGCTTTTCGAAGACGTCCATCCAGGTATAAGCGCCGCTCGTGTCCTTGCCGTTGTCGGTGCTCTTTTCATCGTCGGCGCCCTGAACCACGGCAACGGCGCCCATCACGCGAACATGCTCGTCACGATTGTTTATGCTGCTCCACGCCAATTTCCCGGATTTGATGTCGGCCAACATGTGAGCTTTGTCCGTCACTTTTCCGCTGTCGTCTTGCGCAGTCCAGTCATCGGCAATGATGGACGACAGCGCCGCCACGTCCTTCTCCACCTGAGCCTTCGACCAGGCGGCTTCAAGATCGATCAGCTTTTGCTGCGTCGCAGACAGGTCCGCCGCGGTCGCCGGAATTGCCAGTGCCAACAGGGCGGCGCAGGCGGTGATCATCGTCTTCATGTTGCCCCTCCTCGGGAAAAACCGTCGCGGATGCGAAGGCTGATCATATGCTAGTCCCCTTGCCAAGCCGGGGCAAATGGCGCGCCGCGGATCGCGAGCCTCCAGGGTCCGTTGCCCGGGTCGGCAACGCCTCTCGCCGGTGCGGCCCCGAAAGTCCGGTCGATGCGTGGAGGGCAATAACGGGACACGAATTACAATCCTCGCGGACCGAAGGAAATGCGGTTCTGTCCTCGCAATTCTCGGCGAGCGTTTTTTCATAATGGTGCCAAATCAGGACGCTTCCATTTCGTTATATTGTTGACTAATTAGTGCGGCGCGCCGTATTGTCCCGCATGGCAATAAGCATATATAACTGGTTAATTCGACCCGTGAAGCCTCGCCCGCGCCCCGAACACCCTGCGGCGCCTTCAGGCAGGGTCAATCCGGCGAAGCCGCAATTTGGCAAACGGGATCAGCTCCGGCCATCGAAGCCGAAGAAATCGCGGTAACCGGCGGCTTCTCAAGGCTGACGCGGACGGATCGGGAGAGTTACAACTCACGCCGATATCTCTGAGCGAGATGCGAGCCGCGTGTGTTATCCCTTCCGCCTTCGCGAAGGTCGCCGCGAAAATTTCTCATAGTATACTGCGATGCGAAGCCAGCGAGGCTTGAGCGAAGGAGGATATTTGATGTCTGTCGTGCGTGTTTCGATACTGCGCTGCAAGCCGGAGGATTTCTCGGGCTTGCGCGACATGATGATGGCCGCTTTGGCGCCGCTTGAGCCGGGGAGCAGCAAAATGCCCGGCCTCGTGCATTTTTTGGTGGGCACGAGGCGTGCTCCAGGAGAATGCAGATAAGAGGAGAAGGCAATGCTCGAAGGTTCATGCGATTGTGGTGCGGTGCGTTATGCGGTTGATGGCACGCTGGACGAAGTGACCGACTGCAACTGCGGCATCTGCCGGCGATTGGGCGGGCTGTGGGCATATTACTCACCGAAACAGGTGACAATGACAGGGCCGACCGAGATCTATATGCGTGGCGATCGTATGCTGCAGATGCACCGCTGCAAGACGTGTGGCTGCGTGATGTGGTGGGTTCCTGTGGACAAGACTTACGATCGCATGGGCATCAACGCGCGCATGCTGCCGTTCGGTGCATGGGATGCGGTACCGGTAAAGAAGGTGGACGGTGCGAGCTGGTAGCGGACCGCCTGGCACCCCATTGCCTCGTCCAGGTTGCCGTTAGCGCCCGATACGCTAGCATGTTGCCGGCGGTTGCATTCGGGCCGGTTTGCTGGCGCTGCCGCCGCAAAGATGCGCTGTCGGCGGCACGGCTCGGCCTGTCATATGAGGACTCGCAATGCATATCGGCCTGGTCGGCGGAATCGGGGTGGCGGCAACATTGGCCTATTATCAGCGGCTGACGGCTGCGGTCGCAGCCCAAGGCGCGGAGGCGCTGGCGCTGACGATCGTTCATGGGGATATTCATGAGCTGATCCGCAACAATCTGGCTGACCGGCGCGCCGAGCAGGCGCGCGCCTTCCTGCCGCTGGTCGAACGGCTGAAGGCCGCCGGGTGCGACTGCGGAGCGCTCACGTCGCTCGGCGGGCATTTCTGCTTTGACGAGCTCGCGGCGCTGTCGCCATTGCCGCTCGTCTCCGCCCTGGCGCCGCTCGACACCTATTTCTCCGGTCGCGGCATCCGGCGAATCGGGCTGCTTGGCACGCGGGCCGTGATGCGGGACACGGCTTTATGGGAAGCTCGCCCGCACCGAGGCGCTGGCGCTCGACGGCGAGATCGAGCTGATCGGCCAGACCTATCAGGATGTGGCGGTGGCAGGCGCGTGTTCGCCGGCGCAAGCGGCGCTGTTTCTCGATGCGGGACGACGGCTGGTGGAGGCGGGCGCGGAGGCGATCGTGCTGGCGGGAACAGACCTCAATCTGGCGTTCGACGGGCAAAGCCCGGGCTATGAAGTGATTGATGCCCTGGACGTTCATGTGGCGCTGCTGGCCGACCTGGCGTTGAACCGAATTTCACTTGCCGATGTGACGGCGTGAAGCCCGATGGGGTCCAGGCGGGGGTGACAAGAGAGATACAACTCTGACCCTGATCTTCCTGTATCAGGTCGCTGTAACGATTCTCATAAGATGACCGGGATTCGAAACTATGTGGGATGCATGCACGCAAGATCCTCATTATGTGGTGCGGCTTATTGAATGTCATCCCGGAACTGCAGGATGGGCTCAAGCTGTGGGCGCGGTAGGAGCGATAGTTGCGGCATTTCTGATAGCTGGGAACCAGGCGCGGCGAGACAGCAAGCGCGCTAGTGATGAACGAGAAACAAGGGCGCGCGCCTTGGCAATCAACCTCATTCCGGATGTCGCTTATGCCATTCTTGCGGCGGACTTGATCAAGCTCACGATTCAAAAACACGAACATGGCATGGCTCTCGTGACGCCGAGCACGTCCACTTGGGATTCGGCGGTGGAAAGGATGAGTTTTGGAATCGAGGGAGATCGCGTACTTATGAGGGAAGCCTACGTGCTTCCGCCAGAAGTTGCCTTGAAGGTCGTTTTCCTCTTTCGCTCAATTGAGGACTTCGATGAGATGATCGCAACCTGGCTCCCGCAGTGTCGCGGCTTTGATGGTGAAATGCGAACGGCATTTACCGGCGATGTCGACAAAAAGTTCGGTACAATAGACCGCATGGTCCGCGATCTAGGGAAAGAGTTAGCTGAGATTGCCGATATTCCGCAGGATCAGATCCGCGCCTTGGCCCCCATTGAACTGAAACATAAATCTGAATCAGATATCCCTGGCTGACCAAGATGGTTACAACTCCGACCCCGATCGTCCCAGAGGCGTCCATGTGGCCGAACATTGGAGCCAAGCGCAGGTGAACGCCCGGCACCCATTCTATCAAACAACCATCCTAATGGAGCGTGCGCGGAAGATGGCGGAACATCATCGCGAACGCCCGAAACCCTGAAACCGGCGCACATCAAATGGAAAACGAAAACCTACGTCTATGATACGGTGGAAGGCGGCGCTATTCATGCCCCACGACCTGAAGATAGCGCGCGACACTTGGGCATTCAGTGATGAAGAATTGAGTTCCGTTATCGAGAGCCTTCCACGCAATACGGATTTCATGCTGGCTGGCAAATCGCGTATCTTTCACGAACGGGTCAGCATTCAAAGGATCGTCACTCCTAAGGTCGATTATACGAGGCTCGTAGCGAACATGCGCTACGGTGGGTAAGCTAAGCCTGTCCGCATGCGCCTCCGCGAGTGCGTGCGCGACAACGTGCAATGATGAAATACTAACTACTGCATCATTTCCCTCGCTCCGCAGGCCTGCATTTACCACATCACCGGAAAGCGAAAGGATGTAGGCGTCGGCGCAAGTGAATTCCATCCTGTGATTAGAAATAATGAATTTCATTCCTCCTGCAATATTTGAGCTAAGCGCCACTCCATATCTAGCCAGTTGTTTGACTGCGCGAGGCCGATCTTCGTCCATATCGATCGACACCTCGCCGTCGAGCACTCCCGAGACTCGACCTTCGTATTTGTCGGCCGTTGACGATCCGGTATGCTCTAGCTCTCGAAAATATGAAAGGCGCGAGATTTTGAAAGCCCCACGGGTGAGGATTCCTTCAATAAATTGAGCCGACGTGTGTTTGAAAGCGTGCATTGTATTACTTGCCTTCCGTCAACTCCAGGCCAATCGACCGCAGCGCATCTTCCGCGATTCGGCACCACAGGGCGAGTGGCACACGATGGTATCCGAGGTATCCGGCGACAGATTAAGTGTTGCAGTCGGGACTGACGGCGGATCATCTCACGGCAAGACTGGTTGCTCGCGGCGTTTTGGTTTGCGGCCCGGTGCGCGCTGGGCAACGGGACGGCCAGGGCGGGGTTTAATCCGGCGACAGGTTGAGTGTTGCAGTCGGGACTGTGCCGGCGACCATCTCACAGCAAGACAGGTTGCTCGCGGGGTTTTGGTTTGCGGCCCGGTGCGCGCCGGGCAACGGGACGGCCAAGGCGGCGTTCGAGATCCCTCACGAAGTCCTCCGCGGCGATCGGGCGACCCGTGGTCTCCGAGCGCCGCAGCGTGGCGAAATGCGCGGCATCGCACGCATCGGATTGAAGCAGCGTCCGGAAATCGCCGATGCGGCGGTTTGACGATGACGAGTCCGTCGTCCTCTCCCGAAAGGTGCGCGCGCACGCTCGACCACGGCCAATCTTCGGCTTTGGCGACCAGGCATGCCCGGACGGGGTTGAGACTCACATAGCGCGCGCCGGTGACAAGGCGGGCGTCGTCCATCACCACCGAGCCGAAGCGATTCTGGAAGAGGTGTCCGCGAAACCTCGCCCGCGTGTTAATGTAGTTGGTGTAACGCCTGTGCGCCTCGCCGATGGCACGGGCAAGTCCGTCGTCGTTTCTCGGCACGGCGATCAGATGGACATGGTTGGGCATCAGGCAGTGCGCCGATATCTCCACTTTCGCCTTTTCCGCCTGCTCCGCCAGAAGGTCGCGGTAAACCACATGGATCGCCGTTTTCGAAGAAGATCGGCTCGCGGCGATTGCCGCGAGCGGTGACGTGGTGCGGGTAATCGCGGACGACGATGCGGGCGTAGCGTGCCATGTCGTCTTATGCGCTGCAATTTTGCGGAAATGTTGGCGAAATCATCTCGCGCCCCTACGCAAATGCAATGTTTCTTCGCCGAGTGCTTCGCTGCCACAAACTACAACAGTTAACCTGTCGCCGGATTTCTGCGGCGACCCGCTGATTGTCGGCCCACACGAACGCGAGGAAGGAAGGTCAGGCGCTGTGTTACCGGATCCTGCTCAGGGCGTAACCTTGTAGATGGTTCCGGAGTTGTTTGCTCCACCGAATACAGTCGTTCCGTACAAGGCACCCTTGAACTCGACCAGGCCCGCATAGGGTTCGTTCCCGTCCGAACCGCCGTTATCCTGAAAAGCGTAGACGACATTCTCGGCGCCGCTTCGCGGATTCATGGAAAACACGGTACCGCATCCACCGCCGCGGCAACCGGTTCCGCCAGACCGCGTAGCCCCATAGAGCGTTCCGTGCACATCGATCAGACTGCCAACCGGCCCGGATCCATCTGCTCCGCCCCGGAATGTGTGCAGCACCGTCTCCACATCCTTTCTGGGATCAAGAGAAAAAGCCGTGATGGAGGTCGTGCCGTAGAGAATTCCTTTGTATGCGAGCAATCCGCCCGCGGGCAACCCACCATCGCTGCCGCCTTTGAAGCTGTAGAGTACGGCCTCGGCCCCGGTTTCCGGACTGATTGAAAACACGGTTCCCTGGTATGAGGGGCCGCCAGATGCTGTTGTGCCATATAGCATTCCGTCGATCTCAATCAATCCCGATGTGGGATTGGCACCGTCCGCATTCTGGAAGGAGTGCAGAATTGTTTCTGTCCCCGACCGGGGATCGACGGAAAACACGACGCCGTTATTGTAAGCGCCGCCGGAATAGGTTGTTCCGTACAGTTTCCCCTTCACAAGGATCAGCGAATTGTTCCAGTAGGGAGAATCGCCATCGCCCGGATCTCCAAATGAATGCACCACCGTCTCGGCGCCGGTCTTGCGATCAAGCGAGAAGAGCGCGCCGGAGACATAGGTGCCGCCGAGCTCGGTCAGTCCATAAAGCATATTGTTTACATTGAGCACGCCGCCATTGGGGATGGCGCCCTCAATGTTCTCGGAACTGAATGCAAACACCGTCTTTTCAGCGCCCGAACGGGGATCCAGCGCGTAAATGGTTCCTGCGCCGGGTGAGTCGATGTCACTGGCTGTTCCGTACAGCTTGTCTCCCGCGATGGTCAATGGCGCGGTAGGTTCTCCGCCGTCTGCACAATCGTTCTGGCTGCAGAACGAGTACAGAACTGTCTCCGTGGCGGCATTGGCGGCTTGTGCATGCAACAGGGAAATCGAGGCTGCAGCGCCCGCAAGACAGGCAATTCTGATCTTCATCATCGTGCCCTTATGGGAGTTTCCAGGAAATCGGTTCCGGCCCTCATTTCAGGAACAAAAGGCAGTCTTCCCGATGCACGGAAGGCTGGGGGCAGAACGTCAAAAAAATCTGAAGCCGAACTTCGCATTCCGATCCATATTGCGGTTTTGTAATGTTGTATCTTCGGTCGGTTAGCGTCCGACTAAGAACTCTCCGAGGTGCTGGTTCGCGATTGGCGTGGGCATGCAGGATCTGCCGCTGATTTGTCTTGAATTCGTATGTCGTCCCAATAGAGGCCAGTATATAACATAACCAAGTCGGTTTACGACATGTCGGGAGGCTGATATGCTTACGCGTGCCGTGGTCCGATCTGGCCGGATGGTTTGTGAATACTCGCACCTTGGCCTCCAAAGTGTCCGCGCTCAACGATGAGGGATAGCCATGCCGCAATCTCAGAAAGGAATTTTTGGGCCGGAACAGAAGCAGCGGGGCGCCACGGGAACCGTCTCGGCAGCCTAGCTGCCTGTCGCTGTAATCGCACGGAGTTGCGGAAAGACATGACAAAATGAAATTCGGCATCGACAGGCTGGTATCCGAACCCGATCTGCGCGCACTGCTTCATGGCCGCCGCGTGGCGCTTGTCGCGCATCCGGCATCGGTCACGCACCACCTGACGCACTCGCTTGATGCGCTCATCGCGAGCGGATTGAAGATCACCGCCGCTTTCGGTCCGCAGCACGGGCTTCGGGGCGACAAGCAGGACAACATGATCGAGTCGCCGGATTTCGAGGATCCGGTGCACCGCATTCCGGTGTTCAGCCTCTATGGCCGGGTGCGCCGGCCGAGCGTCGCGACGATGGAGACGTTCGATGTGGTGCTGATCGATCTCCAGGATCTCGGCTGCCGCATCTACACCTTCGTCACGACGCTGCTCTACATGCTGGAAGCGGCGGCCCTGCACGGCAAGAGCGTTTGGGTGCTGGATCGTCCCAATCCTGTCGGCCGGCCGGTCGAGGGTTTGCGTCTCAGGCCCGGCTGGGAAAGTTTTGTCGGCGCCGGTTCGCTGCCGATGCGGCATGGTCTCACGCTTGGCGAACTTGGCCGGTGGTTTGTTTCATCGCGAAACCTCGGTGTCGACTATCGCGTCGTTGAAATGGAAACATGGCGGCCGGAATCGCCGCCCGGATTCGGCTGGCCGCTTGGTGCGCGCGACTGGATCAATCCGAGTCCCAATGCGTCCAATCTGTGGATGGCGCGCGCCTATGCGGGCACCGTGATGGTGGAAGGCACGACGCTCTCCGAAGGCCGCGGCACGACGCGGCCGCTCGAACTGTTCGGCGCTCCCGATATCGACGCGCGGCGCCTCCTCGCTGAAATGCATGCGCTGGCGCCGCATTGGCTCGCGGGATGTCATTTGCGCGATTGCTGGTTCGAGCCGACCTTTCACAAACATGCCGGACAACTTTGCAACGGCATCCAGATTCACACAGAAGGGCCCGCTTATGAACACGAGGTATTCCGGCCGTGGCGGCTCCAGGCCCTCGCTTTCAAGGCAATCCGGCGGCTTTATCCCGATTATCCGCTGTGGCGCGATTTCGACTATGAATACGAATACGGCAAGCTCGCCATCGACGTGATCAATGGCGGGCCGGGCCTGCGGGAATGGGTCGACGATCCCGCCGCAGCGCCCGCAGACCTTGATGCGCTTGCCACACCGGACGAACAATCCTGGAACGTCGAACGGCAGGATCTGCTACGCTATTGAGGCCATTCGATCTCCGGCGGCGCGACGCGTTTCTTCGTTCTCGGCCGTTCCCAGACGACGCCAGGATAAGCCTTCAGCGGCACGAGTTTTTCGCCGGCCCAGGTCCAGTCCTGCCGCTCGGCATAGTTCAGGTGATAGCGCGGCTCGCGGCCGGTGCGTCCTTCGAACAATGCACGGGGAATGTTGACCGCATGCGGCGAACGCTTTTTCTCATAGAGCAGCGGCGTGCCGCAGCGGGCGCAGAAACTCCGGATGGTGTTGGTTTTCCCGTCGTCGAAGCGCGTGATCGCCTTCGCGCCTTTCACGACCCGAAAATGCTTGCGCCAGCAGCCGACATAGGTCGCGTAGGCCGCGCCATGCGCGAGACGGCTCGGCCGCCCGTGATCATGCCACGCCCAGAACGCGGGAATGTCGATCTCGATCTCCACCGCGCTGCACAGACACCGCGCCGTTGCGCGTTCGGGAGAATCCTTCGAAGTACCAACGGTTTTTGATGAAGACTTCATTCTTCCGCCTTCCCGGTATTTCGGTCGACCGGCCGGGCTTGCGGCTCAGCGGGTTTGCGCGTATATACGTCACGGTATATACAGAGGAAAGGACATGACCACGGCGCGGCTCTTCAAATCGGGCAATAGTCAGGCGGTTCGCCTGCCCAAGGCGTTTCGGCTTAGCGGCCGCGAAGTCGAGATTTTCCGGCGCGGCGACGAGATCGTGTTGCGCGAGAAGGGCAAAGGTCTCGCCCGAGCCTTTGACCTGCTAACGGAATTGCCGGCGGACGTTCTTACGGAACGGCCGAGCGACAGTCCGCCCCAATCGCGCAAAGGCCTTTGATGCCTGTCCGGTATATTCTGGACACCAACATTTGCATTTACATCCGATCCCGCAGGCCGCCCAACATCCGTACCCGCTTTGAGCGACTCGGTACGGGGGAAGCCGCACTGTCTGTCATCACCTATGGCGAACTGCTCTACGGTGCCGAGAAAAGTATGGATCGCGCGCTCGCAATGAAACGCCTCGAAGAACTTGCCGCTCTTATCCCGGTGCTTTCACTTCCCGACAGAGCGGCCGAGGCCTATGGTACGATCCGCGCACAGCTGGAAAAAAAAGGGCACATGATCGGCAATAATGATCTATGGATTGCCGCGCATGTCCGCGCGGCCGGTCTTACGCTCGTCACCAATAATGAGCGCGAATTCCGGCGCGTGCCGGGATTGAAGTTGGAAAACTGGGCCAATGCATAGTTGCGATACTCATGCCCGGGTCACGAACTGGTCG
Source organism: Rhizomicrobium sp. (assembly GCA_035502355.1). Taxonomy (GTDB): domain Bacteria; phylum Pseudomonadota; class Alphaproteobacteria; order Micropepsales; family Micropepsaceae; genus Rhizomicrobium. The sequence continues at coordinate 11,657 of DATJUM010000088.1, forward strand.
ATGACGCGCTTCGAACCCGCCTTGTCGAAATCGACGGTGAGCTTGTTGCCTTCGACCAGGCTCACACGGCCATAGCCGAATTTCTGGTGGAAGACGCGGTCGCCGCGCGCATAGGCCGCCGATTGGGGATCGGTCGTCTGCACGACATGCGCCTGGGCTTCAATGAGCGGCGGGCGCGTGCGCTCCGTGTTCGCGGCGCGGTTCGCTTGGGCGCGGCGCCAGCCCGGGCTTTCGTAAGAGCTGCCGAAACTTCCGCTCGCCGCATTATCCCGAAATCCGACATAGCCGCCATAAAAGCCTTCATCGACCACGGCGTCGATATGTTCCGGCGGCAGTTCCGAAATGAAACGCGACGGCAGTGCGCTTTGCCAATTGCCATAGGTGCGACGGTTCGCGGCGAAGCTGACGCGCACGCGCTTCTTCGCCCGCGTAAGGCCCACATAGGCGAGGCGGCGCTCTTCTTCGAGGCCGGCAACGCCGTTCTCGTCCATGGTGCGCTGGGATGGAAACAAACCTTCCTCCCAGCCGGGCAGATAGACCGTATCGAATTCCAGTCCCTTTGCCGCATGTAATGTCATCAGAGTGAGCCGATCTTCCGTATCGTTCTGCTCGAGTTCCATCACCAGCGCGACATGTTCGAGGAAGGCGTTCAGCGATTCGAACTGTTCCATCGAGCGAACCAGTTCTTTCAGATTGTCGAGCCGCCCGGATGCTTCCGGCGATTTGTCGTTCTTCAGCATGTCGGTGTAACCGGATTCGTCGAGCATGATCTCGGCGAGTTCCGGATGGCGGATATGGCGCGCGGTCTCGCTCCAGCGCGCGATGGCGGTGGCGAGTTCGGCGAGCGCCTTGCGTGCCTTGGGTGGCACTTCGTCAGTGTCGGCGATCTCGCGCGCGGCGGCGAGCAGCGGAATTCCACGGGCGCGCGCAAATGCATGCAAGGCCGCGACGCTTGCATCGCCAATGCCCCGCTTGGGTTTGTTGACGATGCGCTCGAAGGCGAGATCGTCATCGCCCTGCGCGACCAGCCGCAGATAGGCGAGCGCATCGCGGATTTCCGCACGCTCGTAGAAACGGGGCCCGCCGATCACGCGATAGGGAATGCCGAGCGAGAGAAAGCGGTCTTCGAACTCGCGCATCTGAAAGCTGGCGCGCACCAGGACTGCCATTTCGGAATAAGGATGGCCGGCCTGATGCAGTTGTTCGGCGTCGGTCGCCACCGCGCGCGCTTCCTCCTCCGCATCCCATACGCCCTGCACGCGGATGCGGTCGCCGGGGTCGCCTTCGGTCCACAGCGTCTTGCCGAGCCGGCCCTTGTTGGCGGCGATGAGACCCGACGCCGCGCCGAGAATCGCGGGTGTCGAACGGTAATTGCGTTCGAGCCGGATCACTTTCGCGCCCGGAAAATCGCGCTCGAAACGGAGGATGTTCTCGATTTCCGCGCCGCGCCAGCCATAAATCGACTGATCGTCGTCGCCAACGACGCAGACATTGCCGCCCGAACCCGCAAGCAGCTTCAGCCACAGATACTGGACGACATTGGTGTCCTGATATTCGTCGACCAGCATGTAACGGAAACGCTGGCGATACTCGCCGAGTATCTCCGGCTGCGATCTGAGGATGTTCAGCGTGTCAAGCAGCAGATCGCCGAAATCGGCGGCGTTAAGAGATTTCAGCCGCTCCTGATAGTCGCGAAAGAGCGTGCGGCCCTTGCCGAAGGCGAAGCCCTGCGATTCGACCTCCGGCACTTCGGCCGGCGTGAGCCCGCGGTTCTTCCAACCGTCGATAAAAACCGCGAGCGTCCGCGCGGGCCAGCGTTTCTCGTCGATATTCGCGGCGTCGATCACCTGTTTCATCAGCCGCAACTGGTCGTCGGCATCGAGAATGGTGAAATTCGATTTGAGGCCGGCAAGCTCCGCATGGCGGCGCAGCATGCGCGCGCCGATGGAATGAAACGTGCCGAGCCACTGCATGCCTTCGACCACGCCGCCGATCAGCGCGCCGATGCGTTCCTTCATTTCGCGCGCGGCCTTGTTGGTGAAAGTGACGGCGAGGATCTGCCCCGGCCATGCGCGGCGCGTGGCGAGAATATGGGCAAGGCGCGTCGTCAGCACGCGCGTCTTGCCGGTTCCGGCGCCGGCAAGTACCAGTACGGCCCCGTCGAGGGTCACGACCGCCTCTCGCTGTTCCTTGTTGAGGCCCTCCAGATAGGGCGGGTCGGCTGCAAGAACGCGCGCCTGTGCTTCCTCGCCAAACGCCGCATCGAGGGGGTCGAAATACGAGTTTGCGTGATTCATCGCCGGCAGTTTATCGCGCCTGTTCTTTCGCCGCTACCGATTCCTGCAGGGATCGAATTGCAATGTCTTGCAAGAATCGGCCTCAAAGCAATACAGCAGGCGTATGAATGGCGAGACGCTTTCGCTGCGGATTTCGAGGGCCGAGCTTGACGCGTTGCGCAAACGCGCGCACGCGGAGGGCGTTCGCAGGGCAGCCTCGTTCGCCGCGCCCTCAAAGCGTATGGAGTTACGGCCGAGGCGCCCAGACCAAAGACCGGATATGAGGTCATAAAATCGTTTCCGGGGCGCGGCCGCGGCGGATCAAAAGATCTCTCGACCAATCCGAAGCACCTGGCCGGCTACGGCCGGTGACAGTCTGGATCATCGATACAGGCCCGCTGATCGCTTTGCTCGTCGGCGATGATCATGCGCATGCGTGGACAGTCGAACAGAGCAAAGAAGCGTCACCGTAGTTCTGACCTGTGAAGCCGTTGTCTCCGAAGCGCTGTTCCTCCTGAAGTGCGATGGCCACGAGGCGGACGATCTCTTTTCGCTCGTAGAAGTCGGATTCCTGCGCGTAGAATTTGATTTCCATCAGGAGTATGAGCGCGTTCGCGAACTTATGCGGCGCTGTCGCGAACGCCCGATGTCATACGTCACGCCCTGCGCGAGATCGCTTAAGCCCCGGCCGTCTGCGAAAAGACTCTCCTCCGGGTGGGCCAGCATGTTGATGAAGCCCGGCGCGACCACCTTGCCTTTCGCGTCGATTTCGGCTCGCCCGCGCTCTTCGATCTGCGGCGCGATGCGCGCGATGCGATCGCCAGTAATCGCGATATCGCCGACATAGGGCTTGCCGCCCGATCCGTCATAAATCGTGCCGCCGTGGATCACGATATCGTAGCCTGGTGCCGCCGCACTGCAGGAAGGAAGAAGCGCAAGCGCTATCGCGATGGTCGAGATTTTCAACATCGCCGCCATCCCCTGATTCCCCCGAGAATTAAGGTCTTCCGGCCGGATAATGTGCACCCTGCCTTTGTCGATGTTGACGACGGCGTCCATCGCGGCCGAAACAGGGATGAGCAGAGCGGCGGTCAAGAGGGACCGCGGACCATGTCGAGGTGGCGAATGCGCGCGCCGGCTTTGAATGCGGATCTCATCGGGGTGCCGGGCGGGCGTTGGAGGCTTGCGACGCCGGCGCTGGTGATCGATCTCGACCGGTTCAACGAGAACCTCCGGCGGATGACTCGCCACGCGCAGGCGAATGACATCGGGCTCCGCCCGCACGCCAAGACCCATAAATGCTCCGAGATCGCTCGCCGCCAGATCGCGGCCGGCGCCCTCGGCATATGCGTGGCGAAGCTTGGCGAAGCCGAATCGCTGGCGGATGCCGGCATCGATTCGATCCTGATTACTTCGCCGGTGGTGACGGAGCGCGGGATCGCGCGGCTGATCGCGTTGAACATGCGCGTCGGCGAATTGATGGCGGTGTGCGACAACCTGGCGACTGCCGGGCAGCTCGCGTCAGCCGTGTCGTCGAGCGGGAAGCAGCTGGGGCTGCTCGTAGACATCGATCCCGGAATGGGGCGCACCGGCCTTCGACCGGGTGACGCCGCGGCGGCGCTCGTTCGTTCCGTTGCGCACAATCCGGCTTTCATATTCCGGGGCCTGCAATGTTACGCCGGAAATCTGCAGCATCTCGAATCGGCCAATGAGCGCCGCGCGAAATCCCTGTCCGTTCTTGGGGAGCTCGATCGATTCCGCCTGAGGTTGCAAAGCGAAGGATTTTCCCCCGAGATCCTGACAGGTGCAGGCACGGGAACCTTCGACATCGATCCCGATGCGCGCGTGCTTACGGAACTTCAGGTCGGCTCGTATATTTTCATGGACGGGCAGTACAACGAGGTATGGGAGAAATCGTCCGCGAAGCCGCCGTTTGAAACATCGTTGTTTCTTCAAACGACGGTGATCAGCGCCAATCGCGAAGGGCTTGCCACAACCGATGCGGGGTTCAAGGCCTTCGCCACCGATGCGGGGCCGCCCGTCATCGTCGATGGCGCGCCGCCGCGCGCAAATTATTTCTTCTTCGGCGATGAGCAGGGCGGCATTGAATATTCATCCGCCGATCACAGGTTGAAAACCGGCGATGTCATAACCTGCGCCGTTCCGCACTGCGATCCCACGGTTAATCTGCATGATTATTATCATGTGATACGCGGCGGCCGCCTGGAAGCGATCTGGCCGATCGAGGCGCGCGGATGCTCCGCCTGATCCTTCGACAGGTTCAGGTCAGGCAAATTTTCCATGGTGAGCTAGCCGAACCATGACAATCATGTTCATCGCGGGTTCAGGGCGGGTGCGCAATTATCCGCCCTGGAGTGGGAGGGACATGGCTTTGAAAGGAGCAAAACAATGAATCGTCTTGGAAAACTGGCGCTTGGCGCAGTGTTGATGGCGGGCACCGCCATCGGTGCCACAGCGGCTCTGACAACGCCTGCCAGCGCTGGCGTTGCGGTGGGCGTCGGAATCGGCGTGCCGGGCTACTATCCCGGTTACTACCCCGGCTACTACCCCTATTATGGCTATTATGGCTATCCCTACTGGGGCGGCCCCTATGTGGGCGTCGGTTGGGGTTGGCGCGGTGGCTGCTGCTGGGGCGGCTGGCGCGGCGGCTGGGGCGGCTGGCATGGCGGCTGGGGCGGCTGGCATGGTGGCTGGGGCGGCTGGCACGGTGGCGCGTGGCACGGCGGCGGCTTCCATGGTGTAGGCGGCGGGTTCCACGGCCGCTAGACACGCAGCCGGAGTTCTCGGCTTGCACCGGCCCGGCGGTCCCTCCCGCCGGGCTGGCGCGTTTTTGCCGCGCGATTCTTGCAGTTACTGACTCTCCGCATTCATCGCGAGTTCAGAACCTTTCGCGTAGCATGACGGGGCATGAACGGCAGGCGTCCGTTTGCGGAAGGAATTTTGAGCCATGAAACAGCTCGGAAAACTGGCACTCGGTGCCGTAATGATGACCGGAACCGCCATATCGACGGTCCCTGCGCATGCGGTTGTCGTGGGAGTTGGTATCGGCGTGCCCGCTCCCCCTTGCGCCTATGGTCCCGCTTATTGCGGCTATTACAGTTACAGTTACCCCGTCTTTATTGGCGGCACATGGTGGTATGGGCCGCATTACTACCGCTGGTGGGGTGGCCATCCCTGGATATGGTGGCACGGCGGCTGGCACACCGGCTTTGGCGGTGGCTGGCATGGCGCAGGCTGGCATGGCGGCTGGCACCCCGGCTGGGGTTGGCACGGCGGCTGGCACCGCTAGGCTCCGCCGCACGAAGGGCGCCTTCCCGGGCCCGGCGGCTTTCCGTCAGCGTCGGCGCGTTTTCAAACCCATGTGACCTTGGAGCCGCCCGCGCTCCGCGTTAAGAGCGCACATGGCGTCCGATACCTGTCATCCGCTTCGCAACGACCTCTCCGCCTTCTGGCTTCCCTTCAGTGCGAACCGCGCCTTCCGCGCCGGGCCGCGCCTGCTCGCCCGTGCCGAGGGCATGTATTTCTACGACGCGGCGGGGAAGGCTTTTCTCGATTCCTGCTCCGGTCTGTGGTGCGTAAATGCGGGACACGCGCAACCCCGCATTGTCGAAGCAATCCGCGCTGCGGCAGCCGAACTTGATTATGCGCCGGCCTTTCAGTTCGGCCATCCGGCCGCTTTCGAGCTTGCTGCAAGACTCGCGCAAATGGCACCGCCGGGTCTCGATCACGTGTTCTTCGTCAATTCGGGATCGGAGGCGGCAGATACCGCGCTCAAGATCGCGCGCGGCTATTTTCACGCAATTGGCGAAGGCCAGAGATTTCGCCTCATCGGCCGCGAGCGCGGGTATCACGGCGCCACCTTCGCCGGCATTTCTGTCGGCGGCATTCCGAATAACCGCCGAGCCTTCGGGCCGCTTCTTCCGGGTACGGACGATCATCTGCCGCTGCCCTATGACCGGACGCGCATGGCATTCACGCGGCGTGAGCCCGCAGGGGGAGCGGAATTCGTTGACCCGCTGGCGCGCTCCGTCGCGGTCCATGGCGGAGAAACCATTGCCGCCGTGATCGTGGAGCCGATGGCAGGTTCGGCCGGCGTGTTTGCATCGCCACAGGATTATCTCCAGCGCCTGCGCGCGCTGTGCGATGCCCATGGCATTCTTCTCATCTTCGACGAAGTCATCACGGGCTTCGGACGGCTTGGCCATGCTTTCGCCGCAGAGCGCTATGGCGTGGTGCCCGACCTCATCACTTTCGCCAAGGGGGTGACGAATGGGGCGGTGCCGATGGGCGGTGTCGTGGTTTCAAGCCGGATCCATGACGCGTTTATGCATGGCCCCGAGCACGGCATCGAGCTGTTCCACGGTCACACCTATTCCGGCCACCCGCTTGCCTGTGCCGCCGCCCTCGCCACCCTTGATGTCTATCGCGAGGAATCGCTCTACGAACGCGCGCGAAGACTTGAGCCCGTTCTCGAGGATGCCGTGCATGCGCTCAGAGGCGCGCCGCATGTGACAGATATCCGCAATGTCGGCCTTGCCGCAGGGATTGATCTCGAGCCCGACTTGAGCGGACCGGGGCGCAAGGGCTATGAGGTGCTCGCGCGCGCCTTTGCCCAAGAGAATCTCGTGCTGCGCGTCTCCGGCGATACGATCGCGCTGGCACCTGCGCTGATCGCCTCGGAGTCGGAGATTGCGCGAATGATCGAAGGGCTGCGCGCGGTCCTGGGGCGGCTGGGGTAAGGGGATGAGCATCGTTCGCAGGCTTTCGCTTATCGGATTCGTGCTGGTCGCGCCGCCGCTTCTGACATGCTTGCTCTACGTCGGCAGCCAGACTCTCCTGCACGCCACCAACCGGGTCATCGAACCGGAATTTCTATGGTATGCCGCCATGATCGAGCTTCCCGTCTTTTTCGTCTTCGCGGTTCTGGAAGCAAGGAGCCGCTGGTAACAACCTGCTTCAGCGAGAGGTCTCCATGCGCATCGGCGTTCCCAAGGAAATCAAGAACCGCGAATATCGCGTCGGCCTGACGCCCTCTGCCGCGCGCGAACTTGTTTCGCGCGGCCATGAGGTGCTGGTCGAAAACCGGGCCGGCGAGACCATCGGTCTTACCGACGACATGTATACGCGCGCCGGCGCGAAGCTCAACGCGGATGCGGCCGAAATCTTCGCTGCAGCCGACATGATCGTGAAGGTGAAGGAGCCGCAGGCGGTAGAGATCAAACGGCTCCGCCCGGGCCAGACGCTCTTTGCCTATCTCCATCTCGCACCCGACCCCGAACAGACTCGCGGGCTTATCGATTCCGGCGCGATCTGCATCGCCTATGAAACGGTCACCGATGCCCGCGGCGGGCTGCCACTACTTGCGCCGATGAGCGAGGTGGCAGGACGCATGTCCATCCAGGCGGGTGCGCACAGTCTTGAAATCGCGCAGGGCGGCCGCGGCATGTTGCTGGGGGGCGTGCCCGGCGTTCCGGCCGCGAAAGTCGTGGTCCTGGGCGGTGGCGTTGTCGGCACCAATGCTGCGCGAATGGCGATGGGCCTCGAAGCACATGTCACCATACTCGATATTTCACTCCCCCGGCTGAACGAACTCGATCTCCAGTTCGGCGCGATGCTGAACACAATTTATTCCACCATCGATTCCATCGAAGAACATGTCGTGGCCGCGGATCTCGTCATCGGCGGCGTGCTGCTGCCGGGCGCTGCGGCGCCGAAACTCATCACCGAAAAGATGGTGAAGCAGATGAAGAAGGGGTCGGTTATCGTCGACGTGGCCATCGACCAGGGCGGCTGTGCGGAGACCTCGCATCCCACCACGCACGACAATCCAACCTATCTCGTGCACGATGTCGTTCATTACTGCGTGGCGAACATGCCGGGCGGCGTGGCGCGCACCTCGACCTTCGCGCTGAACAACGCGACGTTGCCTTTCACGCTCGCGCTTGCCGATCAGGGACCGGAAGAGGCGATGCGGAAAAATCCGCATCTGCGCGCGGGCCTCAACGTCTACAAGCACATGCTGACCTACAAGGCCGTCGCCGAAGCACAGCACCTTTCATACAAGAGTGCGGAAGAGGTGCTGGGCATTCACTGAAATCCTCTACTTATCGTGCTGCGATTGGAAGAATGCTGCGCACCCGGTGTCATTCCCGCGCAAGCGGGAGCCCAGTTGCACGATTTGTCCGGAAAGGGCGGCGAGCTGGGTCCCCGCTTGCGCGGGGATGACAAATTATTTGCACTTATTTCGGCGTCAGGACGCCAGCGCAGTGTCGATAGCCAAGGTGATCGCCGCGTCGTCCGGTGGCGTGCGGGAGCCGAAGGTGCCGGCGATCGTGCCGCGGCGGTCGAAGAGATATTTGTGGAAATTCCATTTTGGCGCCGCATCTTCGCCCAGTTCGGCGGCGACCCATCTGTAGAGCGGGTGCGCCTGCGGCCCGATCACATGTTCCTTCGCCGTCATCGGAAAATCGACATGATAGTTCAGGTCGCAGAAGCTGCGGATTTCGTCTTCGGTGCCGGGTTCCTGCGCGCCGAAATCATTGGCGGGCACGCCGAGAACGACAAGACCGTCATCGCGGCGCGCCGTCCACAATTTCTCCAGCGCCGCATATTGCGGAGTCAATCCGCAGCGGCTCGCGACATTGACGACGAGCAGCGCCTTGCCGGCGAAAGCGGACAGCGGCAAGTCGCCGCCTTCGATCGCACGGAAGGAAAAATCATGGGCAGACTTTGCGCTCATGGGAGCACCTCGGCTATGGCTTTGCCCAACTCTAGGCGCGCCGCAAGCGAGGCGGCAAGACTTTGGCAGTGATGAATCCGGATTCGGTGTCTTCGCCCGCGCAAGCGCCGGCCATTCTCGGCGGGCTCGGCGAAATCGCCGGCGGATATGACGCGCTCCTCTGCGATGTGTGGGGTGTGGTGCATGACGGCCGGAGCGCCCATGGGCCTGCTGTCGAGGCGCTCCGCCGGTTTCGCGCGCAGCGTGGGCCGGTGATCCTGCTGTCGAATGCGCCGCGGTCCGCGGAAGACGTGGAGCAACAATTCGCGCGGCTGCACGTACCGAAGGATTGCTACGATTCGATCCTCACCTCGGGCATGCTCGCACGCGATGATATCGCCCGGCGCAGCGCGGGCCGGAACCTGCCACTTCTCTATATCGGTCCGGATCGCGATCTTGGAATCGTCGCCGGTCTGTCTGTGGAACGCGTCGAGGATGTGGCCAAAGCCCAGATCGTGCTATGCACCGGGCTCGTTGACGATAAATCGCAGAAACCTGAAGATTATCGCCCGGTGCTCGTGGAACTGAAGGCGCGCGAGCTGAAATTCTTGTGCGCCAACCCCGATATTGTCGTGCGCTACGGCGAGAGGCTGATTTTTTGCGCGGGCGCGCTCGCCCGGCTCTACACCGAACTCGGCGGCTGCTCCGTCTATTTCGGCAAGCCGCATGGGGCGATTTATGTGGCCGCGCTGGCGCGCCTGCGTGGTGTCGCGAAGCGTGACGGGTTGCGTGTTCTGGTGGTCGGCGACGGCCTCGAAACCGACATCCGCGGGGCGAATGGCGCAGGTCTCGATGCGGTGTTCATTGCCGATGGCATTCACGGCGACGACATTCCCGAGTTGACGCCGCCCGCCATCGCGGGACTGGTGGCGCGCGCAGGGGTAACGGCGAAGGGCGCCATGCGCGCGCTTGTCTGGTAGCGGGACTTGCGGATAAGAGGCACCCGCCAAGGAGTGACGCATGAGCTATCCGATCGATGATCTCAAGCCCGGCATGTCGGCAGAATTTGCCAAGACCGTCAGCGAGCATGACATAACGTTGTTCGGCGAGGTGAGCGGCGACACCAATCCCGTTCATTTCGACGATGCATTCGCCAGCACCACGCCGTTCAAGGGCCGCATCGCGCACGGCGTGCTGACGGCCAGCTACATCTCCACCGTGCTTGGAATGCAGATGCCGGGTCCCGGCACGATCTTTCTGGGATTGAACATCCGCTTCAAGGCGCCGGTGCGCATCGGCGATACGGTCACCGCGACCTGCACCGTGCGCGACGTCACCGCCGAAAAGCGCCGCGTCGTTTTCGATTGCGTGTGCAAAGTGGGCGACACCGTCGTCATCGAGGGAGAAGCGACCGTCATGCCGCCCCCGAAGGCCTGACCGTCCACGGAATGCGCATCTTCCGCCACTATCAGGACATTTACGACGCATTCAAAGGCGGCGTCATCGCCATCGGCAATTTTGACGGCGTGCATCGCGGTCACCAGGCGCTGATGGCTGAAGCGAGACTGCTGGCCGCCGAGCGCGGCGCGATTTTCGGCGTGCTCGCCTTCGAGCCCCACCCCCAGGAATTCTTCCGGCCAGGCGCGGAATGCTTTCGGCTCACCCCCTTGCGCACCAAGGCGCGCCTCATTGCCGAACAGGGCGCCGATGCGATGTTTGCCCTCACCTTCGATGCGGCGATGGCGGCGATGAGCGCGCAGGATTTCATTCTGCACGTGCTGATCGAAAGTCTCGGCGCGGGCTGCGTTATCGTCGGCGAAGACTTCCGCTTCGGCAGGGGCCGCGCCGGCGACACCGCGCTCCTTGCCTATATGGGAGAGATGGAGGGGCTGGGCGTCACCATCTTTCCGCCCGTGGAGGACGAGCGGCATGGAAAGATTTCCTCCTCGCGCATCCGGCTTGCGCTCAGGAATGGCCGGCCCGATGAAGCGGCGGCATTGCTCGGCCATTACTGGACGATCGAATCGCGCGTCGAGCACGGCGACGGCCGCGGCCGGTTGATCGGGGTTCCCACCGCGAATATGCGCATCGATGGCTACCTCGCGCCGGCTTTCGGCATCTATGCGGTGCGGGCAACGATCATGGAGGACGACAAGCCTGTCGGCCGTTATGACGGCGTCGCCAGTTTCGGCATTCGCCCCATGTTCGAGGTACCGCAGCCGCTGCTGGAAGCGTGGCTGTTCGATTTTTCCGGCGACCTCTACGGCAAGCACCTCGCCGTCGAACTCGTCGCTTATCTACGCCCGGAAGCGAAGTTCGCCGGTATCGATGCGCTCAAGAAACAAATCACCGCCGATACGGAAGCGGCACGGGCGGCACTCGCCGCAGCTCCTCGTTTGGGATAGTACGGGCAGCCGATGGCGCAGATCAGTCCGCCATCTATTACGCTTTGCCAAATTCGAACGGGTTGAATGTCTTGACACCCAGGAGCTGGAAATCGCGCGTATTTCTGGTGACGACAAGAAGGCCGTGTATATCGGCGGTTGCCGCTATCATGGCATCTTCGATAAGTTCATCGGGACGCCCGTGCATGAGCTGTGCCCATCGCCGAAAGACCGGACCGTCGGCCGGCAACACCTTCATTGTGGCGGCGAGTTCGTCTATCCAGGCTTCTATTTCTGCCGCTTTCGTCCGATCAAGCGGGCGAGTTTTTTCGACTCCGGCCTGCAGCTCGCCAAGTGTGATGGCGGCGAGATGCATCGCGGCACCGGGGGTATCGCGGAGCCAGGCCAATACGGCACCATGAGGTTTGCGCCGTCGAATCTCCGAAATGATGTTTGTATCGAGCAGATACACCCAGGAGCACTCATCGAAACGGTTTCGGCGCGCGCCGACGCAGACGGCCGCGTTTTGGGAGAGGGAAATCGAACCTTGCCTCGTCGGAAAGCAACAGGTCCTTCAGCGTCGGCCGGAAACGCTCCTTGAGCCGGTGCCATTCTTCAGCGGGAACGAGGACTGCCGCCTCGGCGCCCCGTTTGGTAACGATCTGGGGGCCGTGTTTCAGGCAGGTCTCCAGAAGTTCGCTGAAACGGGCTTTGGCATCCTGTACCGGCCAGGTCTTGGCGCTCATGCTTGGCAACTCAACAGGCTAGATTTCAGACTAGTCTTTTGGGATCGGCAGGACAAGGACGGAAGGTATTCTGCCGCTGGACGGAGGGCGGAGCGGGCTGATAGAAGGCGGACACCGTACGGAAGGCCAGCCATGAGACGTCGGGATTTCAGGAAGATATCGCGAATTCGCCGCCCGGCGCCGCGCCGGGAAGTTTGACGCTTCATCCGCGCGGAAGCCGGGATCGCCCCGAATCCGCAAACCTCCCGAAGGCCCGAAACAGATGACGTCCCCGACCACGAACGATTCCGCGCCGCGCGATTACCGCTCGACCGTATTTCTTCCCGCCACCAGCTTCCCGATGAAGGCCGGTCTGCCCGAGGCCGAGCCGCAATGGCTCGCGCGCTGGCAGAAGCTCGACCTCTATGGCCGCATTCGCGCGCAGTCGAAGGGCAGGCCGCTCTTTGTGCTGCATGACGGCCCGCCCTACGCGAACGGCGAAATCCATTCGGGTACCGGGCTCAACAAGATCCTGAAGGATTTCGTGGTTCGGAGCCAGGGCATGCTCGGCCGCGATGCGCCTTACGTACCCGGCTGGGACTGCCACGGCCTGCCGATCGAATGGAAGATCGAGGAAAGATACCGCGCCGAAGGAAAGTCGAAGGACGAGGTTCCCGTCGATCAGTTGCGGCGCGACTGCCGCGCCTTCGCTTCGCACTGGATCGATGTGCAGCGCGAGCAATTCAAACGGCTCGGTTGCATCGGCGAATGGGACCATCCCTATCTGACGATGGATTTCCGTGCCGAGGCGGCGATCGCCTCCGAGCTGCACAAATTCGTCCGCAAAAAATTGCTTTATCGCGGCTTTCGACCCGTGATGTGGTCGCCCGTCGAGAAGACGGCGCTCGCCGAAGCGGAAGTGGAATATCACGAGAAGACGTCGCCCGCGATCTATGTCAAATTTCCAGTGTCTGGCGTAGTTGCAAGTCACGAGAAACCGCGACTCGTTGCAGCGGCTGGACGCTTTCCGGAGATGGGATTGGCCCAAGCCTCCGTTGTCATCTGGACCACGACTCCTTGGACAATACCGGGAAACAGGGCGATTGCGTACTCGCCGGACATTTCTTACGGGGTGTTCGAGGTCACGGCTGTTCACGATGGAAGTTTGGCGGTTCCGGGTGAGCTCCTGATCTTGGCGTGTTCTCTTGCTGAGCAAGTCGCACAACATGCGAAGGTGGCATTGTCGTTAGTCCGGGAGATCGATCCTTCTGATATCGCCGCCTGTTTTCATCCACTACGCAATCTCGGTTATGATTTCTTGGTACCTATGCTTTCCGGCAGCCATGTAACGGCGGACGCAGGTACCGGATTTGTGCACACTGCGCCTGGGCACGGCGAAGACGACTATGAGCTTTATATCAGAGCGAAACATCGTTTTGCTGCGAGCCCTGACCCCTTCGATCTGGTTGCTGAGGACGGTTCCTACACCAGCAAGGTTCCTCACTTTGCCGGCAAAAGAATCCTCGCGGCCGACGGCAAGGATGGCGATGCGAATGGCGCCGTCATCAGGGAGCTGATTGCCGCCGGCAAATTGCTCGCGAAGGGCAGCCTCAGACACCAATATCCGCATAGCTGGCGCTCGAAAGCGCCGGTGATTTTCCGCGCGACGCCGCAATGGTTCGCGGCGATCGACAAGCCGATGCCGGAATTCGGCAACGACACGCTCCGGCAGCGCGCGATGGAATCGATTCGCGCGACGCGCTGGTATCCGCCGCAAGCCGAGAACCGGATATCCTCCATGGTGGAGACGCGGCCCGATTGGGTGTTGTCGCGCCAGCGCGCCTGGGGTGTGCCGATCGCGATCTTCGTCGACAAACAAAGCGGCGAGGTGCTCGATGACGCGAATGTCAATGCGCGCATTGTCGAGGCATTCAACAAGGAAGGCGCCGATGCCTGGTTCAGCTCACCAGCGCAACGATTCCTCGGAAATGATTACGACGCGGACAAATTCGAGCAGGTGAAGGACATCCTCGACGTCTGGTTCGATTCCGGCTCGACCTATGTCTTCACGGTCGAAAATCCGATCGAGCCGTCCTGGCCGCGAGCCGACCGCGCCGATCTTTATCTCGAAGGCTCCGACCAGCATCGCGGCTGGTTTCAGTCGTCCCTGCTCGAAAGCTGCGGGACGCGCGGCCGCGCGCCTTACAAGGCCGTGCTGACGCATGGCTTCGTGCTCGACGAGCAGGGCCGTAAGATGTCGAAATCGCTCGGCAATACGGTCCTGCCGCAGACCATCGCCGAAAAAAACGGCGCCGATATCCTGCGCCTGTGGGCGGCAAGTTCGGACTTCACCGAAGATTTGCGCATCGGCGCGGAGATCGTGAAGGCGAATGTCGACGCCTATAGGCGGCTGCGCAACACGATCCGCTTCATGCTCGCCAATCTCTCAGGATTCGAGGAACGCGAGCGCATCGGTTATGACGAAATGCCGGAGCTTGAGCAGTTCATCCTTGCCAAGCTGGCAGAACTCGATGGGGGCGTGCGCGGCGGTTACGCGGAATATGATTTCAACCGCGTCCATACGCAGCTCTTCAATTTCTGCACCAACGAGCTTTCCGCCTTCTATTTCGATATCCGCAAGGATTCGCTTTATTGCGACCGCAGGGATGCGCCGCGGCGGAGAGCCGCCCGCACGGTGATGGATGAAACATTCCGGCGGGTCGTGACATGGCTCGCGCCGCTGCTTTGCTTCACAATGGAAGAAGCCTGGACATGCCGGTATCCGGACGGCGATGGCAGCGTCCATCTTGAGTTGTTCCCCGCGACGCCGGAGCAATGGAACAATGCGGCGGCGATCGCGAAATGGACTCGCATCCGCACGCTGCGGCGCGTGATCACCGGCGCGCTCGAAATCGCGCGGCGCGACAAGGTGATCGGTTCGAGCCTCGATGCCGCGCCGGTGCTGTTTGTAGAGGATGGGGCGGATGCGGCCTTGTTTGAAACGGTCGACCTTGCCGAAATTGCCATCACCTCTGCCACCGAAATCGCGGTCGGCGAGGGACCGGCAGACGCTTTCCGGCTATCGGATGTTCCCGGCGCCGCTGCGCTGTTCCGCTTGGCCGAGGGAAGGAAATGTGCCCGCTGCTGGATGATCCTGCCCGAGGTTGGCACGGTGCCGAGCCATGACGATCTATGCCGGCGCTGTGGCGACGCCGTCGATCATCTGGAAGAAAGATGCCCATGACCCCCCGCGATCTGGGCCTTGCCTGCGCGGCCGGGGCGCTCGCCCTCGACCAGGGCTCGAAGCTTGCCCTGCTTTACGGCTTTCACTTCATCGAGATGTCGCCGGGCGACCGCATTCCCGTTCTTCCATTTTTCGACCTTGTCATGGTGTGGAATCCGGGCATTAGCTACGGGCTGCTGCCCGCCCGCGGTTTTCTGGGTACGGCCGTGCTGGCCATTTTTTCCCTCGCCGCAGTGGTGGGGCTTGGCTGGTGGCTCTGGCACGCCGGGCGCAGGCTGCTCGCCGTAGCGCTCGGGCTTGTGATCGGCGGTGCCATTGGGAACCTTATCGACCGCCTCATTTACGGACGCGTCGCGGACTTTTTTCACTTTTATGTCCACGGCTATGATTGGTATGTATTCAACATTGCCGATTGCGCGATCACGCTGGGCGTGGCCGCGTTGCTTTATGATGCATTGGCGCGGCCCAATCCGGAGGCAGCGACCCGGCAAGGCGGGAGATCCGAATGAGAGCGATACCAAACGTGCTGCGGGTGGCGGCGCTTGCAGGAATGGCGCTGTCCCTGATCGGCTGCGAGAGCATCCGCGAAGCGGCTGGCGTCACCAAAGAACCGCCGGACGAATTTGCGGTGGTGACGAAATCTCCACTGGTCATACCGCCGGATTTCAACCTGAAGCCGCCCAAGCCCGGTGCTGTGCCCACCAATCAGGCATCGCCGACCGACGCGGCGCAAACGGCCCTGTTCGGCGACGATCCATCTGCTGCTGCGGCCGCCCTGCCGGGCAATTTCAGCCCGGAGGAGCGCGTCGTGCTTGCCAATTCCGGCGGCGCCAACGCGGACCCGGCCATCCGGAAACAGATCACTGCCGACGAGAAGCAGATGGAAGCGACGGACGACAGTTTCACCGACGAATTGTTGTTCAGTTCGCCGGATCCTTATAAGGGCGCGCCGCTCAACGCCGATGCCGAGGCGCAGCGCATCGATGCCGCGAAGGCGCAGGGCCAGCAGGTCGCGGGAACCATGAATACAGGCAATGGCACCCAGCCTGCCGCCAAACAGCCTCCGGCAAAGCCCACCGATTCGGCGACGATCCAGAAGGACAGCGGCGGCTGGTTTGATGGGATATTCTGATGTGCCGCCATCCACGGGATATCCTCCCCTCGTCATCCGCATTGACTTTCCTCCCCATGGCGCCCCGAAGCGCCGGAGGGGGATAGCGCGCGCGACTTACCCCCTCCGGCGCCTCGCTGCGCTCGCGTCACCTCTCCCGCATGCGGGGAAGGAAAGCGAGATGCGATGACGGGGAAGATAATTTGCCTGGCCCTCATGCTCGCAGCGGCGCTGCGGGCGCCCGCGCAGGCGCAGGACGGCAAAATCTTCCAGTTTGCGCTGCAGAACGGTCTATCCGTACTCGTCGTGCCCGATCATCGTGCGCCTGTCGTCACCCAGATGCTGTGGTATCGCGTCGGCGCGGTGGACGATCCACCCGGCCTTTCGGGTCTCGCCCATTTCTTCGAGCACATGATGTTCCGTGGCACGGCGAGCCTGCCCGGCGACCAATTTTCGCGCACCGTGGCGCGCAACGGCGGCGAAGACAATGCCTTCACCACCCATGATTACACGGCGTTCTACGAACAGATCGCCAAGGATCGTCTGCGGCTCGTCATGGGTCTTGATGCCGACCGCATGGCCAATCTCGATCTCTCCGATCCGTCCGTGCGCACCGAGCGGGACATCGTTCTCGAAGAGCGCCGCACGCGTATCGACAATGATCCCGAGGCGCTGATGCACGAACAGATGGAGGCGGAGCTGCATCTGTCGCATCCTTATGGCCGGCCGGTGATCGGCTGGCCCGAGGAAGTGCGCCGCATCGGCCGTCTCGAGGCGCAGGCCTTCTATGCGCGGCATTATGCCCCCAACAATGCCATTCTCGTCGTGGCCGGAGACGTCACGCCCGATGAAGTGCGCGTCGATGCGGAAGCGACCTACGCCAAGGTGCCGGCGCGCGAACTTGGACCGCGCGCCGATTATGCGCAGCCGCCGCGTCTCGGCGAAACGCGGCTGACCATCACGCGCGACGACGTGAAACTGCCGCTGTTTCTGCGCCTCTATCGGGTGCCGAGTTATACCGAAGCCAAACCCGGCGAAGCGGAAGCGCTCGATGTGCTGGCGCAACTGCTCGGCGGCGATCCCACTTCCACCCTCTATCGCGAGCTTGTCGTGAAGCGGAAGCTCGCTTCCGATGCAGGTGCTTCCTACGAGGGCTATGCGCGCGATGCCGGTGAATTTGAGATCTATGCCGTGCTGCGCCCGGGCGCGACGATGGAAGTGGTGGAACATGCGATCGACGCCATTCTTCGGCAATATGCGGCCGCACCGCCGAAAGGCGGCGATATCGAGCGGGCAAAGACGCAGCTGGTTGCCGATGCCGTCTATCGCCGCGACAACCAGCTCGAACTCGCCTCGGCCTATGGGCAGGCGCTCGCCATCGGGCTGACGGCTGACGACGTCCATGAATGGCCCGGCCGCGTCCGCGCCGTCACCGGCGACGCGGTGCGCGACGCAACCCAAAAGGACATGATCCCGCGCGAATCCGTGACCGGCTATCTCCTCCCCGGAGGAAAACCGTGATGCGTGACCTGGTTGCACGTGGAGCCGCGGAGCCGCGGAATAATTATTTTACCACAAAGAACACGAAGAACGCTTGCGCGCGGAGCGCGCGTTTTTCCCCTGGTGCTCTTCGTGCTCTTAGTGGCGAAACTCCTCCGCGCCTCTGCGCCTCCGCGTGCCGCTTCTTTGCTGCAGCGTTGCTGCTCCTGGCCATGCCGATGACGGCGCGGGCGCTGGAGGTGAAGACGCTGCCCGCTCCCAATGGCGAGGAGATTTGGTATGTCAGCGATCATACGTTGCCGATGATCGCATTGTCCGCCGCATTGCCGGCGGGTTCGGCCTATGATCCGCCCGGAAAATCCGGCCTTGCGAATTTCGCGGCCGAGCTGCTCGACGAAGGCGCAGGCAGCATGAAAGCCGGCGCCTTTCAGACCGCGCTCGGCAACCGGGCCATCCGCCTTTCGGTGACCACCGACCGCGATTATCTTATAATTTCACTCGTCACGCTGGCCGACAATGCAAAGGATGCGTTCGATCTTCTGGGCCAGGCGCTGTCCCACCCCCGCTTCGATGCCGATGCCATCGCCCGCGTCCGCGCCCAGATCGACGCCGATATCGCTGACCAGGATCAGGATCCCGACGATGTGGCGCAGAAAGCCTTCTTCCGCGGCTGGTTTCACGACGGCCCCTACGGTCACCCGATCGACGGCGATGCCCAGAGTCTGGCCGCGATCAGGGCCTCCGACCTGAAGCATTTTGCCGCCACGCATTGGGTGGCCGGGGGACTCACTATCGCCGTCGCCGGCGATGTGGATGAAGGCCATCTCGAAGCGCTCGTCAAAAGCGCATTCGGCGAACTTCGCGTCACGGCGCCACGTGGACCCGTGCTCGTCGACCATCCGGGCGGCCCGCACCTTGCGGTCACCGACATGCCGGTGCCGCAGTCCGATGTCGTGTTCGGGTTGCCGGGACTTCTGCGCCGCGACCCCGATTACCTGCCGGCCTATGTAGCAAATTACATTCTGGGTGGTGGTGGCTTTGCCTCGCGGTTGACAGACGAGCTGCGCGAGAAGCGCGGCCTCACCTACGACGTGTCCACTTCGCTCGAAAGCCTGCAGCGGGCGGGCCTCGTGCTGGGCGAGATGGCGACAAAGCGCAGCAGCACCAAAGAGACGATCGCCGCGATGCGCGAGACCTTGCGCGATTTCGCGCAGAACGGTCCCACCGATGCCGAACTCGCCGACGCCAAGACCTATCTTACCGGCTCCTGGCCGCTTGCCTTCAGTTCCAATGTCGGCATTGTCGACCAGCTCGGCGAATTCCAGCGGCTCGGCCTTCCCGTCGACTACATTCGCAACCGCAATGCTCTGATCAATGCCGTGACGCTCGATCAGGTGAAGCGCGCCGCGCGCCGTCTGTTCAATCCCGCGAAACTCAGCGTGGAGGTGGCTGGCGGAATGGACGAATCGCATAACGGCAAACCGGCCGCCGGCACCCTCGACCCTTGATAGGGGCCCGGCGATTTCGCGGGTGCGCCTGTTGTTCTACGCTGCGCCATGGCAAGCGAATCGGCACGCCCCGCCATCCGGCGGCTCGGCGAGGGCACGATCAACCGCATCGCGGCGGGCGAGGTGGTCGAACGCCCGGCCAGCGCCGTCAAGGAGCTGATCGAAAACGCGCTCGATGCGGGCGCCACCCGCGTGGATATCTCCACCACAGCCGGCGGCGCTGATCTCATCGTGGTGGAAGATGACGGCATCGGCATGGCGGCGCATGAGCTTCAGCTTGCGGTGCTGCGCCACGCGACGTCCAAGCTTCCCCTGACGCGCGACGGCGCAGACGATCTTTCGCATATCGCCACGCTCGGCTTCCGCGGCGAAGCGCTGCCGTCGATCGGAGCTGTGGCGCGTCTCACGATTACCAGCCGGACACGTGACAGCGACGCGCATGCGATCCGGGTCGAAGGAGAGCGGGTCGATGCGCCTGCGCCGGTCGGATTCCTTTCGACCGGCCGGTCGGGCACGCGGGTTGAAGTACGGGAATTGTTCTTCGCCACGCCCGCGCGGCTCAAATTCCTGAAATCGGCGCGCTCCGAGGATCTGGCGACGGCCGATGTGGTGAAGCGGCTCGCCATGGCGCGGCCCGACGTGCACGTCACGCTCGCCATGGATGGCAGACGCGTGCTCGACCATGCCGGCGAGGGCGACCTGTTCCACGGCCGGCTGAAACGGCTCGCGCGCATCATCGGTCGCGATTTCGCCGAAAATGCCATCCCGGTCGAAGCCGCGCGCGAAGGCGTGCACCTCACCGGCTTTGCCGGCCTTCCGACCTACAACCGCGCTTCGTCGCAGATGCAGTTCCTGTTCGTGAATGGACGGCCGGTGCGCGACCGGCTGCTGCTCGGCGCGGTACGCGGCGCCTATGCCGATTTTCTCGCGCGCGACCGCCATCCCGCGCTCGCCCTGTTCGTCGATTGCGACGCGGACTTCGTCGATGTGAACGTTCATCCCGCCAAGACGGAAGTGCGCTTCCGGGACGGCGGGCTGGTGCGCGGGCTGATCGTCAGCGCGCTCAAAGCCGCGCTGTCCACGGCCGCGCATCGCGCCTCGACGACGGTGGCCGGCGCCACCCTCGCCGCGCTCCGGCCGCAAAGTGCGTCCGCCTATAGTTACGATCGGGCCGGACAGCGCGGCGTCGCCGAACCGGCCGCGGCCTGGCAGGCGCCGCTGCTCGACCGCGCGGCCACACCGTCCCTTTCCGCCCGTGTCGAGCAGCCCATGGCGGAAGAACCGCCGGAGCATCTGCCGCTCGGCGTGGCGCGGGGGCAACTCCATGAGACCTACATCGTCGCGCAGACAACGGACGGCATCGTCATCGTGGATCAACATGCCGCCCATGAGCGTCTTGTCTATGAGCGGATGAAGCATGAGCTTGCCAAGGGGAAGGTGGCAACGCAGCCATTGCTTATTCCCGAAGTCGTCGAACTGGAGCCGGCCGATGTCGAACGCGTTACGGAGCGGTCGGATGAACTTGCGGAGTTGGGTCTCGTGATCGAACCTTTTGGCCCTGATGCCGTATTGGTGCGCGAAGCGCCGGCGCTGCTCGGTGCGGCGGATCTGAAAGCGCTGGTGCGCGACTTGGCCGACGACATCGCAGAGACCGGCGCCGCCTTGTCCCTCAAAGAACGGCTCGAAAATGTTTCTGCAACGCTCGCCTGTCACATGAGCGTGCGAGCCGGCCGGCGGCTGACGGCGGCAGAAATGAACGCGCTGCTTCGCGAGATGGAAGCAACGCCGCATTCCGGACAATGCAATCACGGGCGCCCCACCTATGTCGAGCTGAAGCTCGCCGACATCGAGCGCCTGTTTGGACGGCGCTGACAACATGAATGATGCGGCGGCCGACATCCAGGTAACAAACACCCCGGCTGCGCCGCCGCGCAGCGTCGTCGTCCGGTTTCTTGCCATCCTGGGCCCCGGCCTCGTCACCGGCGCAGCCGACGACGATCCAAGCGGCATCGCCACCTACAGCCAGGTGGGCGCGCAGTTCGGCTATCAAATGGGCTGGACGATGGTGTTCGCCTATCCGTTGATGGCGGCGATCCAGGAAATCGCCGCACGTATCGGCTCGACCACGGGCCATGGCATCGCCGCCAATCTGCGGCGCCATTATCCGCGCTGGCTGCTTGATACGGTGGTCATTGCACTGCTCGTCGCCAATACGATCAATCTCGGTGCCGACATCGCCGCCATGGGCGATGCGGCGACTTTGTTGTTTCCCGGGCCGATGCAGTTCTGGGCCGTCGCCATCACCGCGCTTTCGTTTTCAGCCGAAGCCTGGCTCAGCTATGCGCGCTATGCGTCGATCCTCAAATGGACCACGCTTTCCCTCTTCGCCTATGTAGCGACGGTGATCGTGGCGCATGTCGATTGGGGTGCGGCGGCAGCAGGTCTGGTGATACCGCGGCTCGGGGGCGGCGCGGCCGCGGCGACAGCGCTGGTCGCCGTGCTCGGCACGACGATCAGTCCCTACCTGTTCTTCTGGCAGTCGTCGCAGGAAGTGGAAGAGCTGCAACGGCGTCGCCGCAAGGCGTTGTTCATCGCGCCGCGCAGCGCCGGCGCCGAACTCCGGCGTATCCGCATCGACACGCTCACCGGCATGGGCGTTTCCAACATCATTGCCATTTTCATCATCTTTGCGGTGGCGGCGACGCTGTACGCGCATGGCATCCGCACCATCAATAGCAGCGTGCAGGCGGCCGAGGCGCTCAAGCCGATCGCCGGACGCTTCGCGAGCGCGCTGTTCGCGGCCGGCATCATCGGCACCGGATTGCTCGCGCTGCCCGTGCTCGCCGGCTCGGCCGGTTATGCGGTGTGCGAAACCTTCCGCTGGACGGCCAGCCTGGACAGCAAACCGAAAGCAGCACGCGCTTTCTACGGCGTGATCGCGGGCGCGACCGCCATCGGCCTGGCACTCGCCTTCTCGCCCATCGATCCGATGAAGGCGCTCTACTGGACGGCCGTCGTTAACGGCGTGCTCGCCGCTCCCCTCATGGCCGTGATGATGCTGATTTCCTCCAACCCGCGCATCATGGGGCGCCTTGTCATTTCCTGGAAACTGAAGGTGGTGGGCTGGCTCGCCACCGCCGTGATGGCGGCGGCATCGGTGGGATTGTTTGTAACCTAGGAAGCGTTCTCGCCAACAGTTTAGCCGAATCGTTCCATATCGCGGCAGGCTGCGTGCGGCTATGGCAGCTCATGCGTTTGCGTGAAGGGGTTGTACCTCCGCTCCGCGATCGCGACCCAGGCCGTCGCTGCGAGATGGGGGATGTGAAAATACTTTCGGGTCTGTCCGGAGTCGGTGTCAAGAACGAGTCCGGTGGGCAACTCCCTGGCATCGGTCGCATAGTAGCTGCCATCGGCTGCGCGCACTTTGCTGAGAGCCTGGATCAATCCGTTCGCGGCGTTCTTCCGCCCGGACAGCTCCGCCAGGAGCGCAAACTGCGCCGTCCCCTCGGTCCACAGGCCCGCCCTGGCGTCGCTATAGGACAGGCCGCCATTATCACTTAGTTTTCTTTCGACGGTGGCCTGCGCCGCGCCATACTGCTTTCGCGCCCCCGTGATCGCCAGCAGCGGATAGACCTGGGCATCCAGCGCAAGAAGGCGGTTGGGCGTTACTCCATCTTCGCCCGTCCCCGCCGCGAAACAGTCGCACTCGGCCGACCACATGGCGCTTACGAATTTCTGAGCCCTGCGCGCAGGTACGAGCCATTGTCGGTCCCCTGTAGCTCGCGCAAGTCCCGTGAAGGCCGCGGCCAGGTCGGAATTATGCTCCGTCGATTTCCAGGGTTCGATCTGCGGATCAGGCTCGTAGCCGAGCGTCCCTCCGGAAAATCCTCCAGGGCCGTTGTTTGTGATCCAGCGGCTTACCCGGTTGCCGATCCGCACGGCGCCCTCCAAATACCGTCGATCGCCGGACGCTTTGTCGAGAGCGAGGAGCGCGAGCATGGCCCATGCCATGTTGCCGCTGTCGCTGGCGACCTGGTACCGATCTTCTACCCATCGGTTTTGAGCGGCATCCCACCAACCGGCCAGCTTTACAGAACCGGTGCCGACCGGTCCCGCCTGATAGGCGTTTCGCAGACGCCCGTCGTGCCAGTATCTGTCGTGATCGAGCGCCAGCAGAATTGCATCGCCTATTCTTGCAGCTTCGTGGGGCTTGCCGCAGCCGACAAGCGCGATCGCGGCGAGCGCGTTGTCGTAGAGGAACGCCGCATCATGAAGCGGGCCCTTGCCGGCGGTCGGATAGCTTGCGAGGAATGCCGCGCCGCCGGACCGGGAACCGGCCGCATTTGCAAGGTACGAACAGGCATCAGGCGGCGTCGCCGGGCAGCATTCGAGTATCAGGCAGCCAAGCGCCGCTGCGCCGGCCACGGCACCGAGCAGCGCCGCACGGCACCAACGGAACGGGCTAGCCGCGTGCATTGGAATTCTGGACCGCAATCATATCGGTGAATACGAATCCGTCGCGTTCCACCGTTTCGCCGATGGTGACGGCAATCGGATGTGCAAACATCGGCCCGGCGGCAACGACGGTGTGAAACTCGCCGTTCTCGCCGCACGGATCGATGCCTTGGGGCAGATCGTGCAGGAAGGATTCGTCGAACTTCCGGCCGGCGAAACTCCGCGGTGTCTTGCGCGGATCGAGACAGGCGACATAGGCGACGAGGCCGCTGGCGATCATGTCCCGCGCGAGTTCTGCCGTGTTGCGCCGCCAGAGCGGAAACACCGCCTCCATGCCCGCGACGGCAAGTTTCTCGATGCGCCAGGCGCGGATGTCTTCCAGGAACAAATCTCCGAAGACGATATGGCGGACACCTTGTGCCTTGATCGCCGCACAGGCTTCTGTCATGCGCGCTTCATAGATTTCGTTTGGGCAGGGGCTGGGAATCGGCACCTTGATCGCGGAGAGGCCGAGTTCCGCGATCTGCCGGTCGAGCAATGCGTTGCGCACGCCATGCATGGCGACGCGATCGTAAACTTCGTTTATCGTGGTAAGCACGCCTGCAACCTCGATACCCGTGCGGCGTGCCTCATAAAGCGCAAAGGCGCTATCCTTGCCCGAGCTCCACGATACGAACGCCTTCATTTAGATCTCCCTTT
Organism: Rhizomicrobium sp.; assembly: GCA_035502355.1. Lineage (GTDB taxonomy): Bacteria > Pseudomonadota > Alphaproteobacteria > Micropepsales > Micropepsaceae > Rhizomicrobium. The sequence continues at coordinate 36,298 of DATJUM010000088.1, forward strand.
CGGAGCAGGGCTAAGGCATGTGGAACGATGAGAGACCTGCATCAGCACGGTGCGTCCTTCGACCGGCTCAGGATAAGGACGATCTTACTTGCATTGGCAGTTGTGGCAGAAAAAATTTCCGTCATGCTGAGCTTGTCGAAGCACGCAATAGGCGGGGCCGAGGCGATGGCGGGGGTTTTGCCTGATGTTTCCGGCCGAGCGGATCGTCTGCCTGACGGAGGAAACCACCGAGACGATCTATCTGCTCGGCGAGGAACGGCGCATCGTCGGCATCTCCGGTTACACCGTTCGCCCGCCGGGTGCGCGGAAAGAGAAGCCGCGGGTCTCCGCCTTTATCAGCGCCGATATCCCGAAAATCCTCGCGCTCGAACCGGATCTCGTTCTCACATTCTCCGATCTTCAGGCCGATATCGTCGCGGGCCTGATCCGCGCCGGCGTCGAAGTTCATGCCTTCAATCAGCGGGATGTTGCGGGAATTCTCGACATGATCCGCATGGTGGGATGGTTCGTCGGCGCAAGCGATCGCGCCGGCGCGCTGGCGAGCGGGTTCGCGCAGCGCCTCGACGATGTTCGTGCCGAGGCGGCGGGTCTCGCGGACCGTCCGAAGGTTTATTTCGAGGAGTGGGACGATCCGATGATCACCGCAATCGGGTGGGTGTCGGAGCTGATCGCGATCGCCGGCGGCGACGACGTCTTTGCGGAACGGGCAGTTGGAAAGTCGGCGAAGGAGCGGATCGTGACGCCGGACGAGGTGGTCGCGCGCGCTCCCGACATCATCATCGGCTCGTGGTGCGGAAAAAAGTTCAGCTCTGCGAGGGTCGCGGGCCGGCCGGGCTTCGATGCCATTCCCGCTGTTCGCAAGGGACGCATGCACGAGATCAAGTCGCCCATCATCCTGCAGCCTGGCCCGGCCGCTCTTGCAGATGGCCTCGACGCGCTGCGGCGGATCGTGACGGGGGTGTCCTAGTCCAAATTACCGCGGCATTTGTTTTGCCGGCTTGCGTTCGCGTGGCGCGGGCATAAGCCTGTGATTCGTATGTCTGAACCGGCGCAATCGTACATGCAGCGCCTATCTTCATCCGGAGAATGCGGATTAAGTTGGAATTTCCCCGTTTCACTCCCGGTCGTGCTTCGAAGCGGGCATTTGCGGGCAAGCGCCGCAATGCAACCTTGATCATCGCGAGGCGTGTGAAACCCAACGATCTCCCGGTCGCATCACATATTTGGCGAAAACGTAGCGCCACGGAATGAACGGAATCAGGATGACGACCGGCGCGATTTCGAAAAAAGATTTTCGTGTGTCGGCATCGAACTGGTTGGCGAGCCACAGCGGCAACGCGATGCCCAGCAGCCAAATCATTTTCCACAGCAGTTCGTAGATGAGCAAAGGCAGCATCTGCAGCGGATATCGCACGCCGACGATCGAAAGAACGGCGAGCGCCAACAGAAAGCTGTGGGCTACTCCACCTGTCAGCGTCCAATGCCCATGATGGAGAAACAATGGCACCTGTATGACGCCCTGTCCTATGGCTAACACCGCATAAAAGAAGCGCAGCACGTACAAATGGAATAGCGATACGTCATTCATCGGGTTTCCGGTTCCCTCCGCCATTGGGATGCCACTCTCTGATCCGCGCTGCCACGATCGTCCGAGATTATCTCCCCAGCGGGATCTCGGAAAGGGCGTTGACCTGGGTCGAGATGCCCTCGGCCCCAGTTCGGCGCCTATGTCCGCCATGGGCCGAAAGCGGGCATTTCACGCCTTCACCCGACGTTGGCTGCTGCAGCGGCTGCCCGCCTGCGACCGGCCCACAGCGCTTCACGCTGCTGCGGTGTCAGTCCGATCCGTCCTCGCTGATCCATTGCAACACCTCCACAATAGTGATCCATTAGACGGTGTTGCAGCCACCCATTACGACCGCGCTGCAAATTGTTCACTCGGCAGAGCTCCCGGTTGGAGACAGAAGCGCCGCGCCGCGCGCGATGATATTGTGCCCCATCGGCACCGTGCCGACGAAGCGGCGGGAGCATCCTAAATAACTCCGGCGCATTTTACTAAAGGGTGACGCACGAATATCGGCCCGCCTTTGTGCGATCGTCGCCTTTTGCGCGAAACTTTGCGGGTTTCTGCCTTTTCATGTCAGGCAATCATCTGCGCTTAATTTCTGTCACTGCGTCTCGGCGCGGGTCATGAAGGCAAGCGCGGAAATTAGCTGATCGTCTGGGAAGAACCCCAACTTGTGCAATTCATCGTTTAGCTTCTCAAATTCCCGATAACGCCTATCGGCGGGCTTATCCGACTCTGCGAGAAGCTCAATTCGCTTGCCCAATTCCTCGATTTCTCGGCTGTGTTCGGCGCGCTGGTCGGGAGGCAGGATTGCCGGACCTTTCGTCGCAAAGATGTCCGAAAAAGCCGAGACGTAAAGCGCGACGACCATGAGCACTTCGCTCTGGCTCGTGACGAGAAGATAGTTGGTGCTTCGTCCACGTCCCGGCTCTTTGACGAGCACGTTCGAACGCAACAGTCCCTCGATATCGCGCCCGGCCGTATCCTGTGATGTCTTGGCCATCTTGGCCCATTTGGACGAAGTAAGCTTACCCTCTATACCGTCCAGCATCCGATTGATCATCTTTGTCTGCCGTTCATTGAAGCGGTGTATCCTGTGCAGTTCCCAGAACCTTGCCTTCTTCAGCACGTGGGCGAGGATGATTTCTGCGCCGCCAAAAGCGCGATCAAGGCAGGCAAGAAACCATTCGAGGTAGTTGGTGATGTCGAGGTCGCCCCTCTGGGTTTCCTCCAGGTAGTCGTAATATTTGCCTCGTTCCGTCTTGATCTGCGCAGAGATGCTGTAGAATCGCTGCGGACTTCGCTCCGAACGGGCAAGAAGCATGTCGGCAAGCGCGCGTCCGATACGACCGTTACCGTCGTCGAAAGGGTGAATAGTCTCGAACCAGAGATGCGCGATACCCGCTTTCAAGACCAGATCGAGCTTCGGCTCATCGTGATTGAACCAATCGATGAAAGCGGCCATCTCGCTATCGATCAGTTTGGCGTCGGGAGCCTCATAGTGTACGAGATCATCCTTTCCGCGTCGTTCCGATACAACGCG
>DATJUM010000089.1:0-8851 GCA_035502355.1 Rhizomicrobium sp.
GCGGCGTGCAGGCGCCGGACTCATTCCGCGGCGCCTGTTCCCGCGCCCAGGCCTCGCAGGCGGAGAACGGATTCTGTTTCTGGATCGTGGAGCGGTCGGACGACGGCGCGCTGCTCGGTTTCTGCGGGCTCAAGATTGCGAATGTGGGACCGGTCGCGGGCGAGATCGAAATCGGCTGGCGGCTGCGCGCGGACGCGTGGGGGCAGGGCTATGCATACGAAGCCGCCACGGCGAGCCTCGCCTGGGCCTGGCGCAATCTTTCCTGCCCGCGGGTGATTGCTTACCTGGCGGTGGGGAATGTGCGCAGCCGCCGTCTGATGGAGCGTCTCGGCATGGCGCGCGTGCGGGAGCTGGACTTCGAGCATCCCGATCTGCCGCCGGACAGCCCGCTCAGGCCGCATGTGGTGTATGCGATCACTCGTCCGCGAGCGGGAGCATGAACGATGCCTTCACGCGATCGATCACCACCATGGTCTTGAAGCCCTTGATGTCCGGCGAAAGGATTATCGCGGCAGAGGCCGCATGCGAATTCGTCCCGGTTCCACTGGCATGGAGCCGATTACTGGCGGAACAGCGGGGTATCTTTTCGCGCGGCGGAGGAAATTTTGACCGGGCAGCGCCGGCAACGGTAAGGGGTATCTGTGCGCAAAACCCAAAAAAGTGGGTTGAGTTTTGCCAGCATCTGTGGAATAGCGACATGCACGTTCTAATCGCAGGCGGGGAAGGAGAAAATCATGCTCGACGTGATGGACCGCAAGCTGCTGGCGCTGCTGCAGCGCGACGCAAACCTTTCGGTTGCCGAGATCGGCGACCGGATCGGTCTTTCGGCGACGCCGTGCTGGAGACGGCTGAAGCGGCTCGAGGAAGAAGGCTACATCGAAAGGCGCGTCGCGCTGGTCAACCGCGACAAGGTGGGCCTTCCGGTCACCGCGTTTGTCAGCATCCGGACCAACCAGCATGACGACGAATGGCTGGATGCATTCATGAACGCAGCGGCGAAGCTTCCAGAAATCGTCGAGATTTACGATGTGAGCGGGGAAACCGATTATCTGATGAAGGTCGTCGTTGCCGATATCGAATCGTTGAACAGGGTCTGCAAGACGCTCGTGCGTGCGGTAAAGGTCGCGGACATCTCGTCGGCTTTCGTGCTCGATCAGCTGAAATATACCACCGAACTGCCGCTTGAAAAAACCAACCTCCCCGACACGTCGTGGAAGTCGCGCCGGTCAAACGGGCACGCAGGCAAGACGAATGGGACCGCGATCACGGCGAAAGGTGCGGGGCTCCGTCGGAACCAAATCTGATGGCTGATGGCCCTGCTCGATCATCTGGGCCTGCCATGGTCTTGAAGCTCTTGATGTCCGGCTTGTTATAGAAGAACTGGCGGGTGAAGGTATCGTAGTCCTCCATGTCGCGGGCGGAGATGATGAGCAGAAAAGCCGCATCCCCTGTTACATAATAGCCGGACCGGGTTTCCGGCGTTTCACTGCACCAACGAGTCGACCCGGACGACATCTGTTCTGACTTGCGGGCTCGGTCTCGCGGACAAACCGCGACCGCGGCGAAGGGGTTGGCCGCGGTCGCGGGAATTCACATTCGTGACACTTTATATCCTATTGGGATGCCGCGAATGCGAATTTCAGGACACGAGCTGCAGCGCAATGGAAGAACGAGTGATTACTCCTTCTTAGTTTTGCCCTGCAGATCGAACATCAGGTCGCTGCTGTAGCCCTCGCAGTTCTCGAGAGCCTCCCAAGTGGAACAATAACCAAAGCCGCCACCCGAATTTTCCCACATGGCGGGGTCATTATAAATCGTGCCGTTCATCTGCTAGGCCCACTGGCCGCAGCCGTTATCAAAAGCACAGTTGGCAACGACTGCCACCCAGTAATGGCCGGCCTTCAGCTTGACGCCTTTGCCGAGCTGGCAGCCGAACGGCCCGTAATCGTCGTAGCAGCTGAGACCCTCGAACGTCCCGCCCTTTACGGCTTTGCCCGGCATGTTCTTGCTGTTTTTGTAGAAGATCACGTCTACGGACGAAGCAGGTCCCGAGCCGTTGTAGTAAAAGCCCGTCACGTTGACTTCCGAGACGGTCCATGTCTTGCCTGTCGGAGCCACGAAGTCGTCCGCTGCCGAATCATTTTCCGACGTCAGGCTGCCGGACGTGAAATTCTGTGAATCGACCCCGTAATTGAATGCATTGCTGTTCTGGCTATACAACAGCTTCGCGTCTTTGATCTTGTGAAAGAACGGGGTGGTATTGGCGGTATGGGCTCCGATGTCGGGTGCAGCCGACGCGCCACCCGCAACCAGAGCCAGGGCCGCCGAGGCAAGCAACACGCTACGGAATTGAAATTTGGCCAGCCACGCAGGCCGTGCCGGCAGGCTGACACCGGAAATTCGCCCGGCTGCTCCGTCCGATGCGGTCTCGCTCTGAACGGATCCTCCTGAATTCCAGCCAATTGCTTCGCTGATCATTGCTTTTCCTCCTGGGCGCCACACCCGATTTAATGAAATGTAGCCGTGACAGAACGGAAAAGATTGACGCATTTCCCCTATTTGCAGCCGATACAGGAATGCGTTTTTTCCCGAGCTGGACAAGAATGAGGTAAATTTTTCCTCCGCGACTTCGCCGTGGTGTCGACAAACGCCCTCAGCCACTCATCATCGTGCCGATTGGTACGAATGGTGACGAACGCGGTCACAGGCAGCCCACCCTCCTGGCATCGACCAGCGCCACGCGCTTTTCGAAAAAACCTTCTTCTTCCAGCCGCTTGAGTCTCCTCCAGCAGGGCGTCGACGACAGGCCCACCTGTTCCGAAATCTCGGCCACCGAAAGACACGCGTTCCGCTGCAGGAGCGCTAGAAGTTTCAGGTCCATCCTGTCGAGCATAGGTCAACCTCTTTGCGCCATATATTAGCATGTTCTTGCTCCAACGCTGTGGAAGACAAGGCAAGATAAATCGATTTTTTCCGATGCTTGGCTGATATCATCCTCTCGCGTGGCGCTAATGGTGGGCCGGTGGTCAGTTCATGCGCGCGTGGTTGGAGGGATATCCGGGAGCGGGCCGGAGGAAACGGTGGGCAGGCATACTTGGCGGTTGGCAAACCCAGGACGAACAATGGCCTGCGCCGGGCGTTTTCTCCGGCGGTACGATCCCGGGCCTCTTTCCCAACATTCGCTGGTGCGTAGAGCCGCGCAAAGCATTGAAACAATCGCGCCTGACCACAGGTCATGCGTCACACCACGAGGTAATACCATGAAAGAGAGATGCAGTTCAAAATACTTGCTTTCGACGGCCCTTGTCGCGTGCGCGCTGGGATGCGCGGTGTATTCTCCGGCCGCGGAAGCCGCGACCGAAAAGGTGCTGTATTCCTTCGGAAACGCGCCGGACGGCCAAAATCCCGAAGGCGGCCTGATCGATGTTGGCGGCACGCTCTATGGGGCGACCGAAAATGGGGGCACGGGCTGCTCCGGCTCTGGATGCGGGACGGTATTCTCGGTCAACCCGCAGACCGGCGCCGAGGCGGTACTATATTCCTTTTGCGGTCAAGCAAACTGCACGGACGGTAAATATCCCCGTTTTGGCAGCCTGATCAACATTAAGGGCATGCTTTATGGCACGACCCAGCAGGGCGGCAGCAACCCCGCCGGTTGCAGTGGGTACGGCTGCGGCACGGTGTTTGCGCTCAACCCCGCGACGGATCAAGAGACGGTGCTGCATTCCTTCGGTAACGGGACGGACGGCTGGTGGCCCCTTGCTGGCCTGCTCAAGGTCAAAGACACGCTTTATGGCACGACGTGGAGAGGCGGCCCGCAGAGCAACTGTAGCGGCAGTGGTTGCGGCACTGTGTTCTCACTCGACCGGAAGACCGATGCCGAGGCGGTGGTCTACTCGTTCGAAGGATACAGTGCGGGCGACGGCGCGAATCCTAGAGACAGCCTGATCAATGTAGATGGCACGCTTTATGGCACGACCTTTTTTGGAGGCCCAGCAAAAAATGGAGAAGGCTACGGTACAGTATTCTCGGTCAACCCGAAGACCAGAGCGGAGACGGTACTGTATTCGTTTGACGGGGGCGATACGGACGGCGGCAGTCCCGTTGCAGGCCTGATCCAGGACAAGGGTATGCTCTACGGTGTCACCCAGTCAGACGGCGCCTACTACAACGGCACGGTGTTTTCGATCAACCCGCAGACCGGTGCCGAGACGGTGCTCTATTCCTTCGGTAACGGGACCGACGCCCAGACTCCCATCGGCGGCCTAGTCAGGGTCGGGCATGAGCTTTATGGCACGAGTTATAGCGGTGGCATCTACAACGACGGTGCGGTGTTCTCATACGATACGACGACCGGGGCCGAGAAGGTGCTCTGGTCTTTCGGCAGCGGCACGGACGGCGAGAATCCTTATGCCGGCCTGATCAACGTAGGGGGTACGCTTTACGGGACGACCGCCAGCGGCGGCTCCTATGGGAACGGCACGGTGTTCTCGATTGTCCCCTGAACTAGTTCAGGCTTTTGGACATGAAATGAGAAAAGCGCCAGTAAGACAGCAGCGTCATGAATGTGAAACGCCGTGATCGCGGTTTCCACCTTACCGCGGTCGCGGTTCGCTCGGAAAATCGACGTTGCACGCGGTTAAACTTGTTCTAACGCGGAGGTAACCCCTGACGTATCCGACACCAATAATTGCTACCCGCCGTTGGGGATTCCGGCGTGCTGGGACTTTGCGACCAGCACAGGTCCGGTTAATGTGTACAACCTGATTAACGCGTTGCCGCAGTAATACCAGCGGTCCCAAAGATTCACCCCCTACCATGTCATGGCCAGCCCTGAGCCGGCCACGGTAAGAAAAATTGCACTCTATTTGCGGGCCGTGACAAACCGGGAGAATGAGTCGGGATTCGCAGCCTCTGGTATAATCCCTTTGCCACCAGGCGCCGCCAAAGCGGCGCCCTCTCCTTTAGTGGTGCCGGTCTTCCGCCCGAAAGTCCGTTGTTGCCGGGGTGCCCCTCACCCGCTCGGGAGCTGCGGATGATGGCACTCCCCGGTACCATATTATCTCGTGCACGGAACGTTTTGTTGCCGGGAGTCCTGTGGCACAAAACGACCGCGCAGATGCCGATGTAGCGACGCTGATTTTCCTCCCGCCCCGCATCCGCGCGGGGGAGGAAATTTTCGCCGGCGCGTGCCGCTGCGGGCAGGCTCCCCAGGCGACGAACGGATTCTGCTTGTTGGTCGTGGAGCGCTTAAACGACGGCGCGCTCCGCTTGTGGTCAGAGGGCACAGCGCCGGGGGCAGAATATTTCCCATTCCCGTCGATATCGAGAACAAAGTTGTATACAAACCTGGCATAACTAGCAGGAATTAATCAAATTTTCCTTATAGCGGCTGCTATTCTCCCCGAAACAGCAGCGGCCCGCACGCGGAGGCCAAAGACGATGACAAGCAATGCAACGAGTCCGATTTCGAGAAGCTTCCTTGTCAGATGCGGCTTGCGTAGCGAGCTGATCAACAGCACGGCGCTGGTTGTCTGTGGGGCGGCCGCGACGCTGGGATTGGACATGGCCGCTCATGCCGCAACATATACGGAATTTAGCATTCTCGCCCACGGAACCCATCCTACTGGCATAAATAATGTAGCTTCGACCGAAAACGTGCTGTTTTCCTTCAATGGCACGGACGGCGAGGCTCCGTATGCCGGCCTGCTCAACGTCAAGGGTACGCTATATGGGACGACCAACCGCGGCGGGAGTAATGGCGACGGCACGATGTTCTCCTTCATTCCCGGGACCGGCGCCGAGACACTGCTCTATTCCTTCGGCAGCGGGACGGACGGCGCTAATCCTTATGCCGGCCTGATCGATGTCAGAGGAACGCTTTTCGGCGCGACGTATGGCGGCGGCAGCGACGGCAACGGTACGGTGTTTTCGTTCAACCTGAATGCCGGCGGCCAGACGCTGCTGTATTCCTTCGGCAGCGGGACGGACGGCGAAAATCCTTACGCCGACCTGGTCAATTTCAATGGAACGTTGTATGGGACGACGGAGTACGGCGGCGCCTATGGCAAGGGCACGATATTCTCGGTCGACCCACAGACCGGCGCCGAGACGGTGCTGCATTCCTTCGGCAGTGGTACCGACGGCTGGGCTCCCTATGCGGGCCTGATCAATGTCAAGGGCACTCTTTATGGCACTACCGGCGTTGGCGGTGGTTCGGGCTGCGACGGAGGCGGTTGTGGAACCGTGTTCTCGTTCAATCCGAAGACCGGCCATGAGAAGGTGCTGCATTCCTTCGGCAAAGGGACCGATGGCTCCTATGTCCTTGCCGGCCTGATCGATGTCGGCGGAACGCTGTACGGAACGACTGCGTCCGGCGGCATTTACGGCGAAGGATACGGCACGGTATTTTCATTCGATCCGAAGACCAGGGCCGAAGAGGTGCTGCATTCCTTCGGCAACGGGTCGGACGGCCAGAGCCCGTTTGCGGGCGTGATCGATGTCGGCGGTAAGCTGTACGGGACAACCTGGAACGGAGGCGTCTACGGCTACGGTACGGTGTACTCGCTCGACCTGAAAGCAGATACCGAGAAGGTACTGCATTCGTTCGGCAACGGCACCGACGGCAAGAGCCCCACCGCCGATCTGATCGATGTGAAAGGGACGCTTTACAGCACGACCGCCGCCGGCGGCACCTATGGCGATGGCACATTGTTCTCTATTGTTCCCTGAACGACAGATCGCGCTCCTGTCGCCGTTTGCCGTGGCCGCGGTACGTTTAGGAAATCGATCTCGCAGGTCGGTCGAAAGTGTGCGCGGCGGCTGACGGATTTTTGCCGTTCCCCTTACGAGTACGGTGCGCGTGGACGACGTGCAGGCATAGCGGACTTTCGTGCGGAAGATCGGGATACTCGAAATCGGGTTCGGGATGCCGGGCCCCATCGGCCGCCGGTACTCCTATCTCCCCGAGCGGTACAATAAACTTCACCGCTTAAATCGTAAATCTCGATGACTACCAGAAGAGGCTTTCGGTCGCCGAGATTGCGCAACGGATGGGTCTTTCAGTGGTGTGCCCCAAAAAGACGGCGCAGGCAGCAGCTTGCAAGTCCACAGCATCGAGCATCCCGCAACCCATTGTCGGCATAAATTGGAATATTTATGCTATGATGTCGCAAATTGCAGCACAGATTAGATCGCTTTTTCTTCCTTTTGCTGATATTATCATCCCGCGTGGGTGCCAATGGTAGACCTGTCGTGAATGGATGCGCGCATGGTTGCAGGGATCCGGGAGAAGGCGATCGGCGGATATGCGATGGCCGGCGCGCAGAGCCGCGCAAAACAGTGAAAAAATCGCGCCTGGCCGAGGGTCATGCGCCAACCAAGGGGTGTAACATCATGGAACAGAGATACCGTTCAAAAATATTGTCGACCAGCAAAGTAATCTGTCCGAGTGCGCGAGTGTTTGATCAAATCGATTCCGCGTTATACGGAGGAGCGCAGCAAAACCTACCAACTATTTGGTGCGCTCTCAAAACAGCGGCCCGGAACAGCATTCCTGTTTTGCTTGCTGGGATCGGCGTTTCGGTTGTAAGTGTCTCGTCCCACGCCAAGGGAGTATATACAAGTTTTGATCCTTCGGGATCGACCCTGACGTATGCTAGGTCTATCAGCAAGGGAGCGATTGCCGGATGGTACGAAGATAGCAGCTACATCAAGCATGGCTTCGTGCGAACCGCCGACGGGACAATCGCCTCGTTCGATCCTGACGGATCGGTAGAGACCCAGGCCCAGATTATCAACACGGGCGGCGCGATCATCGGTTACTACTGGACTATGGATGAGGTGATGCACGGTTTTGTGCGGGCAGCCGACGGGACTATCACGTCGTTCGACGCTGATGGAGACGAATTAAATACTCAGCCGACTGGTATCAATAAACGCGGCACGATCACCGGCGACTCGGAGGACAACGCGGGCGACACCAACGGTTTTTTGCGGGCCGTCAATGGAAAAATAAAGATATTCGATGTGCCGGGATCGATAGCCACAGATCCCACTTCGATCAACGACTTGGGTGTTATCGCCGGAAACTACTTTGACACAGCCACAGGACCGTCCCACGGTTTTGTGCGGGCTGCCGATGGGAAAATTACGACGTTCGATCCGACGGGATCGACGTTCACTGTACCTACTTGTATCAACAACGCTGGAGTTATTACCGGAAGTTATAATGATGGCAGTAACCCGGCTAGCGGCTTTGTGCGGGCTACCGATGGGACAATCACGACGTTCGCCCCTGCGGGAGCAAGTGGCACATATCCGTATACCATAAACGACAAGGGGCAGATCGTAGGATACTACAACGACAGCAGCTTTGTCTCTCACGGCTTTGTCCGGGAGGCAAATGGAAAGATCAGGGTATTGAACGCTCCCAAATCAATCCAAACATGGGCCAAGGGAATCGACAGCGGCGGGGCAATCACGGGAGAATATTCGGATACGAGCGGCGTTGAACACGGCTACTTCCTAACGCGGTAAGACTAGTTTTAAATTTGAACAAGCAGGCTTGCACCTGACGAGTTGGAATGCACGTCCGTGGCCGACTGGTCAGGCGGCCATCGGAGTACTGCGCAGGTCGCGGCTGCAACACCCCTTCTTGCAGCTTGCGGCCCGCGCGCGGTGCCTCCGATCGGCAGTTCAGTGGAACGTGAGAGCTCAGTGGAACGTGAGTCGGTTCGTTGCGGCGCGGAGGTTCAATCGCTCGCCCAACGAGGATTTGGCGATGTTTGCTCACATTGCGCCGCTCGATAATCAGGATGCGCTGGAACGCATTTCCGACCACCGGTTGCTC
>DATJUM010000090.1:0-13897 GCA_035502355.1 Rhizomicrobium sp.
GTCATTACCCAACGCGCTGAACCGGACCATTTGCCGCGGGGCCATCGGAACCGCCGCCTTTCGAGGGCACTTCGGAGCTGACTGCGCGATATTTCGACCGCATTTCATCGCCTCGCATGATTGGCAGTCCGTCGGATACCGGACCGGCCTGCTTTTATCCCAGGACCTTCGCCACCCATTCGAGCGCGCCGGGCGCCGCGGCCCATGCTTCTGCACCGCTATCCGCGACGTAGGCAATTGCTTCGTCTTCGCCGCCGACGCTGATGTAAGCCGGCAGCGTGCGCGGGAGTTTCTTGCGGCCGAGGAGATAACCGGCGACGTGCACATTGCCGTCAGCGGCTCGTTGGAGCGCCTTCCGCGCTTTCGCGCTGTTACCCTCGCGGCGGAAGCATGCGAGGGCAGCCGACCACATCCAGGCCGCCGCGCCGTCGTTGCGGTAGCGGCGCAACAGCTTTTCCGCTTCGTCGTCGCGACCGAGAACGAGCAGACAATCGAGCAAAAGGTAACGGATGCCCTGATTGTCACCCGGGTTGAGCCGGAGCATGTCGCCGTAATGCGCCACGGCCTCCTCGCGCGCACCGGTCTCCCACAGCCGCATGGCGAGGCCATGCCGCGCGCGCATATAGGGCCTCGTCTCGAGAATGCCCCAGAAATCGCCGACATCTTCGTGGAATGCGTGCTTTCCGAGCGCCTTCTCACCCGCCTCCACGCCCTGGCGGCAGAGCGCAAGCCCTTCCTCCACGGTCTTTGCATCCTCCGCGAGGATCACATAGGCGTCGGCGCAAAGCGGCGAGATTTTCAGCGCCTTTCGCGCAAGCGCGAGGCGCTTGCGGCGATCGTCGGTGTCCCAGGCTTCCCAGGCAATATCCTGCGCGGCCGCGAGCGGTGTCATGTCCTCCGCTTCGGCCTGCACCATCGCGAGGATCGCATCGAGCATGCGGCGATCCGGAACAATTCCGCCTCCCGAACCTGATCCCTTCGATTTCTTGGCTGGAGACTTTCCGGCCTTGGCCTTCGTGCTTCGCGGCATGCTCTGCGCTCCTTGAACGATGGAACAGTGAACCTGTTCAATTCCGACTCGGGTGAGCGGCGCCCTCTACTACACCATTTCCGCCACACGCTCGCGAGCCAGGGCACGGCAGGTCTGTCATGGCGGAAGACGTAATACCCTGTATGGACACCAGCGGAGGAGGGCGAACCGCCGGCGCGGACCAGATATCAAGCTGCGGGTCGCGGATCGCGTCATGACACCCAGCCCGCTCCCGGACCTTTTCCGTTTGGCAAGCGGCTCCATCTATCGGTGGGAGTTTGAGCGCCGGGGTAAAAAGCTGGAGATCAATGTCCCGGGAAGGATTTCATTAGGCCGCGTGGACAAAATGATTGACGCCTGAATCGGGGTTTGATTCAAGACTGCGGATTCGGGAGAGCGGTCGTGATAGACGACACGGTTCTCATGCGGGAGGCCGCAGTTGCGGGTCTCGGATTGGCATATATTTTGGCCTGGCAAGTGGCTTCCGATATTCGGGCCGGCCGACTTATTCAAACACTTGACGAATGGACGCCGTCTTTCCCTGGCCTCTGCCTCTACTATCCCGGTCGCCGGCATGTACCTTCGGACCTCCGAGCTCCGATCGAAGTTATCCGCGAGCTCAAGACAAAATCGCCATCCTCATAGTCTGTTACGGAGAAGGTCATCAACCCCGAGCTTCATAGTAGCATCGTGCGAGCGGTTGCGGGCGCAAGACCACCGGTACTCTCCGAATCCAAGGACGCCCAGCGACCGCTTGCCGATCAAACGGCGACCAGCTCGGGCCTCAGAAAAGCGCAATTTGTACGCTCGAAGCTGGTCGCATCTGGGCGATGTCGGATAAACTGGAATCGCCAGAGAGTCGTAGCGAGATAGGGGATACCGGACGAAGAGGATTTCGGCTGCTTTGATCGGCTGTGCGCTTCGTACCCAAGAGGGAGTCCCCGAAAAAAGTTTGCGCCGCGGCCGACACTTCGTCGCGGCGCAAGCTCCATATCCAAGTCTACGTTGAATATCTATTTCAGAGTGAGCAAGTTATAGTTTGGCGCTCCGGGGGCATTATATGATACCCAGCCGCCTCCCTGATTGTAGGCCATTTCCGCCGAATCGATTACGTCCGATGTATTGCCGTACCACACGACGTTCGCGTTCGAAGTGTTGGCATCCGTGCCCAGTACAATCCAATACTTCGTACCGGCAGAAAGTTTCACGGTGGGGAACTTGATCGTTGTATAGGTACAGCATGTCCCGAATGCTGGCAAATCGTAGACATCCTGCGATTCGATAGCCCCGCCGGGAACGCCGCCGGCATCCGTGTAGAGACCGATGCTAACGCCATTGGTTCCCGAAACATAGCCCAGCCCGACACTGATCTGATCTGCTTTTGATGTCTTGGTGGGCGTAAACGACAGCGCCACCCCGTCATCGTAGGAGCCACCTTCGCCGATAATTTGAAGACCTCCCCACCAAGGCCACCAGGGAGCGAGTCGCAAACCCCAATTGCACATCGGATAACGGTTGGGCGGGCAGCCGGAAATGCTGGGAAGTTTCAAGTCCGCGGCCATCGATCCGTGCTGAAGGGGAACGACCGGACGCCCGGCCTGGAAAGCTTGAGCCGCAGGGCCGACACCCGGCGAGACGTCTTTAGCCGCCGCGCCCGCCACAGAAATCGCAAGGGATGCTGCGACCGCCATGAGCGTCGGCGTCATCGAGATATTCCCTGGTAACGTTCCGCGGGAGACGCCGGGCGCGCGCGCCGGTGATTGCGTAAATCGAGAATGGGCTTGCATGATTTTCTCCATCAGGTTGGGCCGCAGCGACCATCGCCCCGGCCGATAAGCGCCATCTGAGGGTCAATCGCGAGTTCCGACGCGGACGAAAAACTGACGAGTTGCCAGCAGGAAGCTGACAAACCGGCGATTTGCTTATGAATGACGGGCATGTCGCGTCGAGGGCATCACAAACCAGACCACAGGCCCGGCTCCCCTCGCGCTGCCGGACCTTTTCATTTCCGAGAGGGAAGTGCGCCTCGAATTCGCAGCCGAACGCGAAAGGTTGAAAGCAGCCCGGGCCTGGACGCAATCATGGCGCTCGCGCCCACTGTCTGCGATCTCGACTCCAACCGAAAGATCTCCCGGATCCGGCGCGGGCGGCGACCCCAGGGGGCGGTCCGACCTCGGCCGGGCGAACAATTTGCAGTGTTCTGTTCGCTCACGACGTGGGCTCGGCCGCTCGCATTGGACAATATCGCTGGAAAACCCTTACATTTCCAACCGCACTTCAGAGTACCCAAGGGTGGCATTCCCGCCAACGCGCAAGTGACCAACCACTGGGCCTCGCGGAACATTGCCGTAACTGGTGCATTAGGCATTCGCGCGGAGTTCCAATTCTTGTGCGGCGAGCCTCCGAGGCCGGAATAGATGTCGACTGGCATTCCAAGCGGTGGTGGCAGTCCTTTGCTAACGAAGGAGGCAGGGGCTCTTTCGGAAGCCATTGTTCGCACGACACGCCAGCCTTTCTTGGTGCTCGACGGGCATCTGGTCGTAGAGGCCGCGAACCCGGCATTCCTTGAGACCTTTCATGTGGACGCAAGTCAGACGCAAGGCCAGTGTCTTTACGACCTCGGCAATGGACAGTGGAACATTCCAGAACTTCGCGTTCTAATGAATAGCTTACTTCGTGAGCAGTCTCGAATTAGCGATTATCGCGTCGAACACAAGTTCGAGCACATTGGCAAGCGTATTATGCTGCTTAATGCCGAACGTATCGCATGCGATGGGACGCAGGTCTTGCTGGCAATTTCGGACATGACCGAACGGGAGAATTTGCTGTTCGAACTCGAGGCCGCGCGCGAATTTGCGGAAATGACCGTCGATTCATTGCGTGATCCATTGCTGGTCTTGGATTGGAGTCTGCGGGTTCGTTCGGGAAATACACGCTTCTATGACACATTCCAGGTCAGCCGCCATGAGACCAGAGGAAAACTAATCTATGAGCTCGGTAACGGACAGTGGAATATTCCGCGTCTGCGCCAGTTGCTTGAAGACGTACTGCCGGACAACAACGCCTTCGACAATTTCGAAGTCGAGCATGATTTCGACACACTCGGCCATCGCGTAATGATGCTTAACGCCCGTCGGCTCAATCATCACCAGTCGATTTTGCTTGTCATAGAGGATGTTACCGAGAAGCGCCGGGGTGAAAGCCAGGCGCGAGCGGTCATGGGCGAGTTGCAGCACAGAGTAAAGAATATTCTCGCCAACGTCCGTGCACTGGCGCGGCAGACGCGACTGCGCAGCCCCGACCTGGCGACTTTTGCCACCAATTTTGACCGGCGACTTGACGCGCTCGCGCGCACACAGGACCTGCTGCTACGAAGCAAGGGCGATGCGATCGATCTGGCGGAATTGCTGCGCCTCGAACTGGGCGCGTGCAGTGGGCACGAAGGTGAATCGTTCTTCCTCGCCGGGCCACCAATCGAAATGCCCGCGCGTTTTGCCCAGGCAATGGCCATGACCGCACATGAACTTGGTACCAACGCAGCCAAATATGGTGCATTTGCCAGCCCGAGAGGCCGGATCGAGCTAAAATGGCACGTTGAGCGGCTTGATAGTGGCCGTCAGCTGCACTTCGCCTGGCACGAACACGGCGTTGCGTTAAGCGAAGCGCCGGGCAAGCCCGGTTTCGGTACTCAGTTCATCGAGAAGATGCTTCCTTACACCATGGGGGGTACGGCGGCGATCAGGTATGGCAGTGACGGAATTCGCTGCTCGATCGTTGTCCCGTTGGATGACGGCAACAAAAAACGATCAACATAGCATGGATCAAATTCTGACAGGTAAGACTGTGCTCATCGTCGAAGATGAACTGCTTACGGCAATGGAACTGGAGCGAATGGTCGAAGAGGCAGGCGGTCGCACGATAGGTCCGACCGGGCTCCTAAGCGAGGCACTCAGGCTGGTTGATGGCGACATCGACGTGGCGGTGCTGGACGCCAGGCTGGATAACGACACCACTGCGCCTGTCGTAGAGAAATTACGGGCTCGGGGCATCCCATTTCTGCTAGCGACCGGCTACGACACGACGACACTGCCTGAAGGCCTCCGAAATGCACCTCTTCTCGGCAAGCCTTACTCGGACGATGCATTTTATGCAGCCGTCCGCAAGTACTTGATTTGAGCGCTTTGGTATTACCCCAGGTTCATAACCGGTTCTTCTTGTTCATGCCATACATTGTGAGAAGTGGTATCAGTGTACGGGGTACGGGCACCGCACGGAATACCTGCTTCTTTCGCTGTTTGAGTGTCTCGATAATGTCCGGTTGCGAAACGCCGGCGAACAGCAAGAGAAAGGCCGGCTCACATCTTCGACGTCGCCGGCGATCCAATCAATATCGTGGGACCCCTCCGGAGCTTCGGGTCGGCGAGCGCCGCAGAACAGGCAGTGCTGGTGTCCGGTGCCGATACTGCCTGTTCAAGGACACGATCCATCTGGAATGCCGCGGGAGGATCGAAATTTGAAAGTCCGATCACCTGCCATCCGGATTGGGGAAAATAGGCCACGTCTGCACTCACACCGGGGGCACCGCCTCCGATATCGATCTTCGGTGCAGGTTTGTCACGAACAACGAAACCGTAGCCGGACGTGCCTGGGCCACCTGCCGGATCGGGTCGCGGTGTGAGCATCACGTCGAGTGTGGCCTTGCTCAGGAGGCGGCCGCCGAACAGAGCGGTCAGGAATCGGGACAAATCCGAGGGCGTACTGAACATTCCCCCGGCCGGCGACGCCAGGACCGGGCCGAGCGCGGGTCTCGGTTTGTCAAGCAATCCTGCCGGCGACATCCGGCTCATCGGAATTGCCCCGCCGACAGAGTCAAATCTCGTGTCGCTCATGCCGGCGGGAGAGAGAATCTCTTTGCGGATAAACTCCGACCAGGTCAGTCCCGACACTTTCTCGATGATCGCGCCCAGAACGACAAACCCCGAGTTCGAATAAACGCGCTTCGATCCAGGCGCAAAGGCTGGCGGCGACGCGAACGCGAGCGGCAGGAGATCAGTCGCTGTCTTTGCAGAGTCGATGGCTGCCCGGTTCCCGGGCCGGAAATAGTCGCCGAGACCGGAGGTGTGATCCAGAAGTTCTGCGACCGTGATGGCGGCAAATTCGGGTTTGAGGCCCGGAAGATAACGTGCAATCGGCGCCTCGAATCGAACGGCGCCGCGGTCGACCAGCATTCCGATGGCGACCGCAACGAACATCTTGTTCACCGAGCCGATATTGAAGCGCGTTCCACTCGCATTGGGCACCTGGCCGTCTGCATCCGATGTCCCGAAGGATCGCTCCACGGCCAGATTGCGGTTGCGAACGTAAACTGTCCCGTTAAAGCCCAGCGACGTTGCCGCACTCCCCATGCACATGGCGATTGCCTTCTCCTGCGAGGCCGGCTGCGCGTGGGCCACGTCAGCCAAAACCAGCACTGATGCAATTGCAAAAGCCGACACCGCCAAGTCAGACATCTCATTCTCCACGACCGATTGCATGTCGCACCGGTATGGCGGAAGCTACTCGGAATGCCAGACGATCCCCTGAGTAGAGCTTTCAAAATTCGCGACGCCGGGGCTGCGGCGGCCTTTTCTGATCCGCTGCGCCGCCGGGTTGTGCTCCTTTTGGCGGGACGCGAGCGGTCGCTGAGCGAGCTTGCCTCAACCACCGGATGGGAGCTGAAGCGGCTGCATTATCACGTTGCGACGCTGGCAAAGCTCGGGCTCGTTGTCGTTTCCGGTCGCCGCGCACGCGCCGGTCGCGCGGTCAAGCTCTATCGTGCGGTCGCCGACGCTTTCTTCATCCCGGTCGACCTGGTTGACGGATCGCCGGGCGCCGCAATGGCGAAGGAATTGCGGGATGCCCTGGCGCGGATTGCCGATCCAGCGCGCGAAGGAGTCCTGTATTACCTGAGCAAAGAGGGCAAGTTTCGCATGCAGCCAATAGGCAACGGAGGGCCGAAACAACTCCCAACCGCCGAATGCTGGCGCGTGCTGCGACTGTCTACGACGGAAGCTTCGCGACTGGCTGCCGAGATGGACGCATGCTTGAAAGCGGCCGCCGAACGCAGCCGCGGAGCGACCAGGAATTACCTCGTGCATTTCGCTTTCGCACCGCGATTGATGCCGTGATTTGTCCACCCAATGCCATCAACGCAATCGGCTTCCGGTAGCAAAATGGAGCCGGTGTCACATTCCATGGAATCTCCGTTTGGCGTCGGACCAATAAATAAGCCTGTCTCTTTTTTGCTATGCTGCTGTGGGGTCGACAAAATCCGCCCACGCCGATCCATTCGCAACACCTCCATCATGACCGCGCGCCAGATGGTGTTGCATCGACCTATTGAGAGCGCCCAGCATCCTGTTTACGCGGGCTCGTTGGCCTAAAAGCAGCCCTTGATCGCCAATATGAAATTGGCGGCCGCAGGGAGTGGAGCGACCGCCAATCGCCTTCAAATTAACCGCTTAGAGCGGATTCCGTTGATGTTGGTGCAACCCGCCCCCCTCCGCCTCGCTGCGCTCGGCACCTCCCCCACGATGGGGGAGGAAAACAACGGTGCGTGCCTTGGCTTTCCTCTCCCATCGTGGGGGAGGTGGCGCGAAGCGCCAGAGGGGGGAGTCTTCCGGTGCGATTCAACTCGACCGGATCATGCTCTAGTGCGAGCTGAAACCAGCTTGCTTCGGAAGCCAGCTGACGATCAGGTCGATCACTTCACCCATCTTCGAAGGTCCGCCCAACACCGCACAATGTCCGATGTCCGGGATCAGATGCACTTCCGTATTGCGGCGGCCCTGGAACACGAGGGTATCGGCCTGCGGGACGAAATAGTCGTTCGCGCCGTTGACGACGAGCATGGGAGAATTGTCGGCGCGATCCAGCAGCGAACGGCGTGAGAACTGTTGTACTGCCGCCAGGAAGTCCGCGAAGGGCGGTTCATGGTCCAACCCCATGTCGTTGCCGATGATGCCGGGCATGCCGAAAGGCAGGTTCTTGGCGTTGTCGCTTCCCCAGGCCTTGTCGACCGGACCGCCATTCACGATCGCGGCGTCGACAGCACCGGTAAGACCGGTCATCGCCGAGAAGTTGCCGCCGAACGAAAATCCGAGATGCGCGACCTTTCCGTTGCCGAGCTTGCGCGCTTCATTCACGATGCCCAGCACAAGCTCGTCACCTTTGATGGAAAGCGGGATGGTGCTTTCACCCGTCCCGGCAATGTCGAAGCCCAGGATTGTGATGCCGAGGCGTTGGGCGAACGCCACATAGGCCCCGTGCAGACCCATTTTGTAGGTATCGACGCCGCCGGTGTAAATCAGCACCGGCGCGTTCGCATACTGGCCTGTCACGGAAAACAGATGCACCGGCGTGCTCACGGTTCCCCCTTGATAGGGGATCGCGAGTACTCTTCGCTCGAATTTGACGGGGAAGCTCGATGCCGCCTTGAGGTAGCATTCCAGCTGATTTTGCTGCGCCTTGCGCCGCGCATCGTTGGCAAGGCAGGGAAATATCGCAAAGCCATAGGCGAACGAAGCGAGCAGCGGGTTTCCCGCTTCAAGATATTTTTTCGCGAACGCGGACCATTCGTAAGACCACCCGCCCGGCGCATCCGCCCACATGTCCTTGATCGTCGCGCGCAACGTATCGACATCCGCTTTCGGAATGCCGAACCCGATGAACTGACTGTAGCGGTCTTCGAAACTGGATTCGGGGCTGAGATCGTAGGTGTACATGGCGGCTTCCTTTCCGGGTCAAATTTCAATGCGGAATGTTTGCGTTCGCAGTTCTGTAGCGTAAGGCGTTTGATGAATGCAGGTAACGTACGCTCTCACTTCGCGGCGGACAATGTTTCGTCCAGCCAGTCATACATGCGGCCATAAGCAAGACGGCTTGCGCCCGCCTCGCAATGAGCGCCCGCGCCCTCGGCGTCAGTGAACATCATGAAAGTCTTTGGACAGGTGAGGTGGTCGAACAGCTGCCGGGCCTGGCCCTGGAAGTACAGATCCTTCTCGGCATCGCAAATCAGAGTGGGGCATCTGATCTGCTCGGCGATCCCGTCCCGCAAATGGAAGGCCTGCGTCGCGGCCAGATAGGCGCGCGGGGTGGCGGTGCCGAACGCATACATGCCATGGGTGAATACCCATCGTGCGACGCTGCTGGTCTTCATCGCGTTCTCCAGCATCGCGTCGAGTTGCGGCGCGCTGGGGGCGAACAGAGCCGCTTGAACCGCCTCGCGCTTGTCCGCCGGAATGCTCGCGAGCTGCGCGATGCCGTAGTCGTAGACGCCGTCATCGGCGATGCAGGCCGCAAGGCGATGTTCGAACGCGGCGGCGCGCGGCGCGAGGTAGCCGCCAAGGCTTTCGCCGTGAAGGGCGATCCTCTTCGGGTCGACGTCCTTACGCGTCAGCGCATAGTGGACGACCGGCGTGACGACCTTTTCCCAATCCGCGCGGAAATGCAGCCCTTGCCGGTGCACGGATGCGAACTGGCCGGGACCGTCGAACACCAGCACATTGAAACCGCGCTCGACCGCGGCACGAGCACCCATCCAGTGCATCTCCTCCGGCGAGCCGTCGAAACCGTTGTTGAGGATGAGCGTCTTGCGCGCCGCGCCGGAGGTGTCGGCCGGATGGAAGTAGCCCGCCAACGTTGTGCCTTCATACGGGATTTCCACGGCTTCGATCGCGGGCGTGAAGAGCGCCGCGGCTTGCCGGTAGCAGGCTGTGGTTCGCTCGAAGGCACGCTTCATGCGAGGATCGTCGGGATTGGCGTGCAGGAAGAACTCGGCGCTGCGATAGTAGCTCGACGCCCGCAGAAAATTGTCGCGCGCGCTGATCCTGTGGCCCCTCCCAAGCTGGCCTTCCGCTTCGTCGGCGAGGCGATCGGCGAAGACACTGTGGGCATCGTACCAGCTGTCGTAGTCGCCGGACTTGATGTTGTTCGCGATGGCGATGACCTCGCCGAACTCGGCGCCGCCATATTCGGCCGCGCCAAATAGCCGGGAAATCTCGAACCAGAATTCGCTATCGTCCTTGAACAGCAGCGCATCGGTTCCCCCGGCGCCCAGCGTAAGCGTCGGTGTCTCCGTCGTGGCTGTACCTGTCGATGATGCAGGGACTGAAGCATTGGTTGTTTGATTGGTCATTTGGGATTCCTCTTGGATGATGCGGGGTCGGGATCACGTCGCGCTCAACCGAACGCGAAGGTGGCGATGTCGCCAGCCGTGGAGCGGGCGACATCCGGGCAGACGACCGGCAGGACTTCCAGCGCATGGCACATGCCCATGAGCTGGCGGCAGCGCGCGGCGACGCCGGCGCCGAGCAGCAGCCGGTAGAAGGCGATGCCCTCGTCGCGAAGCGGGTCGCACTCATTGACGCTGATGACCACCGGCGGCAGGCCCCGGACATCGTCGGGCTGCGCGAAGGCGGGCCACGCCAGCGGATTGCGTGCGTTGAAGGCCTCAATTCCATAGGCCATGGCGCTGCGGTTGTTGTGCACCGAGATGATGATGCCCTCGTTCTCGGTCGAAGATGGATACTGCGGCTGCGGCCACGCCCCGGCGATGAAGGGGCACATCGCGTAGATGCCTTTGATCAGCCCAAGGTCACCGTCCTGCTTCAGTTTCATGCCGACGGCCAGGGCGAGATTGCCGCCGCCGCTTTCGCCGGCGACGATAATGCGCGCCGGATCGATGCCGAGCGCGGCGGCGTTGGCGTGGACCCATTTGAGGCCCGCGATACAGTCGTTGAGGCCCGCCGGGAAAGGCGCGATCTCCGGCGCCGAGTCGGCATGCACGGCGTTGCGGAAATCGACCATTGCCACGGCCAAGCCGCGGGCTGCGATCATGCGACCCCAGGCCTTGTAGTTGCCCTCGAAGCAGGAACTGAACGCCATGCGGCCGCCGTGGATGTAGTAGATGCATGGCAGGGCCTCGTCGCCCTCCGGGCGGATGTACTGGATCTTCACCGTATTGCCATCGGGCGCCGACGTGAATGTCTCGTCGCGCACGGTGAGGCCGGCCGATGGCGCAATGTCCTCGCGGTCCATGCTGTCGAACAGGGCGACCTGATGGGCGTAGATGGCCAAGCCCTGAGGTGAAAGCTCCTGCGCCAGCAGTTCCTCGCGGCTTGCGACGTTGGGCTGCGGCGCGCCCGTGTCCAGGCCGCCGAAGGCAGCTTTGATCCGCGGATCGAGACGGGTGTCGGAGTCAAGTTTCGAGGCCATGCTGTGCTCCTTCTTGGGTTGAACATTAAAGCAATAAAGTTGCGTTAAGGAGGGTATACGCCTGGCCCTTGATTAAAGCAAGAGGCTTGCGTTAAAAGGGGCCATGACAACAGAAGAATCTGGCGAAGGGGTGCGTCGCCGCACGGGCGGCCGCTCCGCGAAGGTCCGCGAGGCCGTGCTGCATGCGACCCTTCAGGCATTGGACGAGCTTGGTTATAGCAGGTTGACGATCAGCGAGATCGCGCGGCGGTCGGGCGTGCATGCGACGTCCATCCAGCGTCGATGGGGTACGCTGGAGAATGTGCTTCTTGAAGCCGTGCTGGGCCTCACCCGGCAAAAACTTCCGGTCCCGAACACCGGCTCCTTGCGTGGTGACCTGCTTGCTTTTGCCCGGTCACTGATTCGTTATCTCGCCACGCCAATAGGAGAAACCATCTTGCGAATCCTGGCTGCGGCCGAAGCCGACCCCGCACTGGCAGTCAGGCGTACGCAAATCATAAAGGCCCGTTATGACCTTGCCCGCGTCATGGTCGAGCGGGCAGCGGATCGCGGCGATCTCCGGCCGGGAACCGATCCACGGCTGGCCGTCGAGCTTCTCGTTGCGCCGCTGAACCTGCGCAAACTGATGGGCGAACCCATCGACGACAAGTTCGTCAAGCAAGTGGTCGAAACGCTTCTGCGCGGATTGGCCAATTGAGACCAATGAGAGGGAGATTATCGTGACGCTGTCGGAAATCGCATCTGTCGCCACCGCGATCAGCGGGTTGGCGGTCACAATCTCGCTGATCTATCTCGCGATCCAGACGCAGCAGAATGTGCGCCACACAAGAGCGCTCATTCATCAGGGAACGGCTGCGCGAACAACGGCACTTCTGCTGGGCTTGATGAACGCCGAGGCTGCCGCGGCATGGATCGAAGGCAATGGCGGCACGCCCACGCCCGAACTGATCAGAAAGCGCCAATTCGAACAGCATTGCGGCACCGCAATGATCGCAATGGAAGATTATTTCAGCCAGCACGAGGAGCACCTTCTTAGCGAGGAACAGTTTGCCAGAGGCAGCGCGACGTTTCGTACATTGTTGAAGGAGCCGGGTATGCGGGCCTATTGGCTGAGACAGAGAGAAATCATCGCCGATGCAGCGCCGCGGTATTGCGCGTTCATCGACAGCCTTTGTGTCGGAGAACCGGCGCGCTAGTTGGTGCGATCTGGAAGCGCAAGTTCTAACGAACTCCATGCCCGCCCGGCGAGATTTCGTTCTTCATCACCAATGGCGCTTGCATGAATTGCAGTTGTCTCGATGCAGGCATGCCCTAGCCACAGCTGTACAATATTTGGTGGTATCGCCTTCTGTCCCGCCTCAACTGCGAACGCGTGGCGCAACGCCTTCGGTTTGCACAGACATTCGGCCAGCGTCAGACAAACTGTCAGTTCCAGTGAACTCCACGCGCGTTTCGCAAGGCTTCGCTCCTCATCGCCGATCGCGTGCGCGCAAATCGCCGTCGTTTCTAATCGCGCGAGTCCAAGCCAGACACCGTCCCCGGCAACGAAGCAGAACGGCATCTTCGCGGCGATCTCGCGCGATCATCGGGCGTGCGAGTTGGAGTTTCATCGCAAAAACCACTTCGTCCTCGACATGCGCCGCCCGCTTGTCGCAAAAGCCGGGACTACTCCTGCCATCCAGGATCAGTCAGTTAATGGTCTCGTAACATTCTCGGTTCGCCCATATGCCGAACCCGTTCCTTTCCACGCCAGCCCGAATGCGATAACTTCCACTGCTTGGTCTTGTGAGGATATGGGATGAGGGCGATTTCGACGGCGCTGATCGCGTGTGCCTTGGCCTGCGTCATGCACGCTCCAATCGCAGAAGCTCAAACCGTGACTGTGCTTTATTCCTTTTGCAGTAGTGGTGTGAGCGGCGGCTGCGCAGACGGTGCCTTCCCCTATGCCGGTCTGACCGATGTCAACGGTGTCCTTTATGGGACGACATATTGGGGCGGCGCCGGCTTTCGCTACTGCGATGGTGGCAGCTTATCCCTGGCTTGCGGCACCGTATTCTCGTTCGATCCGCAGACCGATACCGAAACGGTGGTATATTCCCTTTGCAGCCAGAAGAGCCGCCGGAGGGTATGCGTCGACGGCAAGGAACCTGAATCCGGCGTGATCGACGTCGATGGCATGCTATATGGTACGACAGAATGGGGCGGATATTACGGTTATGGCACAGTATTTTCACTCGACCAGACAACAGATGCCGAGACCATACTGTATTCATTTTCTGACAAGCACAGAGATTACGCGAACGGCGCCTTTCCGAATGCTGATCCTGTCGAACTCAACGGTTTGCTTTACGGGACGACACCGTTCGGTGGCAGGCACGCCGGTGCGGGCACGGCGTTCTCGCTCGACTTGGCGACCGGTGTCGAGACGACGCTTCACACGTTCTCGGCAAAACACAAGGACGGCCGCGGTCCCCAGGCCGGGATGATCGACATCAAAGGCATGCTGTACGGCACGACGGAATATGGAGGCAAGAACAACGCCGGCGCCGTGTTCTCGCTTGACCCGACGACTGGCGCCGAAGCCGTGGTTTATTCGTTCAGGGGCTACCCCTC
>DATJUM010000091.1:0-17070 GCA_035502355.1 Rhizomicrobium sp.
GCTGCAGCCCGAATTCGCCGAAGCCCATAACAATCGTGGGGGAGCGCTGCAGGATATGGAGCGCATGGATGAGGCGCTTCGAAGTTTCGAGCGCGCCATCGAACTCAAACCGGGCTTTGCGGACGCATACTGGAACAAGGCTCTCTACAAGCTCTTGACGGGACAGTTCGCAGAGGGCTGGCAGCTGCATGAATGGCGCAAGCGAAAGTCTGAACCGCTTGGAGATCGGACGTTTCCGCAACCAGCCTGGTCGGGTCGGGAGGACATCGCGGGCAAGACGCTTTTCATTCATTCAGAGCAGGGGCTGGGCGATACGATACAATTCTGCCGATATGCGATTCTCGCCCGGGCAAGGGCCGCGCAAGTGATTTTCGCAGTGCCGGATGCGCTCGAGCATCTGCTCAGGGATCTCCACCCCTCTATCCGTATCGTGGGACAAAGGGCAGTACCGCCTCCATTTGATTATCACATAACGCTCCTCAGCATGCCATTGGCATTTCAAACGACTCTCGACAACTGCCCTGCGGATATCCCCTATCTTCGCGCGGAACCCGACCGGGTGGACAGGTGGCGGGAAAGGCTTGGAAGCGAGGGCTTCAAGATCGGCATCTGCTGGCAAGGCAACCCGAAGGGAGATGTCGATATCGGCCGGTCCTTTCCGTTGCAGTGTTTCGAGCGCATTGCCGCAATTCCGAATGTGCGCCTGATCAGCCTGCAAAGATATACGGGCATCGAACAGCTCGCCCAGCTGCCGCCCGGTATGAAAGTCGAGACCCTCGGCAGCGAATTCGATTCAGTTCCCGATGCGTTTGTCGACAGCGCCGCCGTGATGGAGAGTCTCGATCTCGTCATCACCTCCGACACGGCGATGGCGCATCTGGCCGGAGCGCTCGGCCGGCCCGCTTGGGTTGCCCTTAAACGCGTCCCGGACTGGCGCTGGCTTCTCGACCGCTCCGACACGCCCTGGTATCCGACGCTTAGGCTGTTCAGACAGAAGCGGCGCGGCGAGTGGCGGAGCGTCTTCGACGCCATGCATGACCGGTTGCTCGAACAGCTGGCGGGAGCCGGATACCGGCAGGCGCATGAATCCGACTGACGTTGCCGCGCTGTTTGGCAGGGCCGTCGAGCACCACTTGCGCGGACGGCTCGCGGATGCGCTTACCTCTTACGATGCCGTCCTGCGCTTCGATCCGCGCATGGCCGCGGCGCATTGCAACCGCGGTCTCGTGCTGCAGTCGCTGCAGAGATATGAAGAGGCGCTGCAGAGCTACGACCGCGCCATCCGGCTCGAGCCGCGCTATGCCGATGCGTATTACAACCGCGCCGTGACGCTGAAGTTCATGAACCGGCCGGAAGAAGCGGTTCGAAATTACGATCAGGTGCTGAAGCTCAAGCCCGATCACATCGAGGCGCTCTGCAATCGCGGCAATGCGCTGCGCGCGCTCCGCCGCCCGGAAGAGGCGCTGCAAAGTTTCGAGCAGGCGGTCCGGCTCAGGCCGGACCTTGCCGAAACGCATTATAACAGTGCCAACGCGCTTCTGGATCTGAAACGTGCGGCGGACGCGACCGCGAGCTATGACCGCGCCATCGCCTGCAACCCTCGTTTCGCGGAGGCCTGGTTCAACCGCGGCAATGCAGCGCGGGCACTTGGCCGTCTCGATGAAGCGGTTCGAAGTTACGGCCGTGCCACCGAACTCGCGCCCGGTCTGGCCGATGCCTTCAACCTCAGGGGCTGTGTGCTTTGGGAGCTCAAGCGACCGGACGAAGCGCTCGCAAGCTGCGACCGCGCCATCGCGCTCAGGCCCGATCTTGCGGAAGCGCATTTCAACCGGGCAAACGCCCTGCAGGATCTCGACCGGCCCGATGAAGCACTGGAGAGTTTCGAGCACGCGATCCGATTGCGGCCGGACTATCCGGAGGCCTGGAACAACAAGGGCTATATGCTGAAGGAGCTGCAGCACCTCGAGGAGGCCGTTGTATGCTTCGACCGGGCCATTGCGCTGCAGCCGGCTTTCGCCAAAGCCCACAGCAACCGGGGCAATGCGCTCCGCGACCTCAAGCTTTACGACGACGCGCTTGCGAGCTGCGACAGGGCCATCGAACTCGATCCCGATCTGGCGGAAGCACATTACAACAAAGGCAACGCGCTGCAGGACCTCGGGCGCGGCGAGGAAGCGCTCGCCAGCTATCGCAACGCGCTTGCGCTCAAGCCCGACCTGACCGGCGCCTTTAACGGTCTCGGGAATGCCTTGCGAAGCCTGGGCCGCGGCGCGGAAGCGCTCGAAAATTACGATCTTGCCGTCGCGCGCAAGCCCGATTTCGCCGAAGCCTGGAACAACCGGGGCAATCTGCTGAGGGAATCCGGGCGGATCGGCGACGCCCTTCACAGCTATGATCTTGCCATCGAACTCAAACCCGATTTCGTGGAAGCCTATTGGAACAAATCCATCTGTGCGCTCACAGCCGGCGATTTCGAGGCCGGCTGGGCGCTTTACGAATGGCGCAAGAGAAAGGGCGAGCCGCTCGGCGTTTCTCCTTATCCGCTGCCGGTCTGGTCAGGATCGGAGCCGCTACAGGGCAGGACGCTGTTCATTCATGCCGAGCAGGGGCTTGGCGACACGATCCAGTTCTGCCGTTTTGCGCGCCTTGCACGGGAGCGGGGCGCGAAAGTCGTGCTGGCCGTGCAAGAACCGCTGACGCGGCTGCTGCAAAATCTCGGTCCGGATATTGCTGTCGTGCCCCTGTCATCGGCGCCGCCGGATGTCGACTGCCAAGCGGCGCTCATGAGCCTGCCGCTTGCTTTCGGGACCGGAGGCAGCTGCCCTGTCGCTGTTCCCTATCTCTCCGCCGAAAGCGACAGGATCGGGAAATGGCGCGAGAAAATCGGCAGCCAGGGCTTCAGGATCGGCATCTGCTGGCAGGGCAACAAACGGTCCAAAATCGACGCCGGACGATCGTTTCCGCTACGCAGTTTCGAAAAGCTCGCGGCGATTCCCGGCCTGCGTCTCGTCAGCCTTCAGAAGAATGACGGTGTCGAGCAGCTTTCCGGCCTGCCGCGCGGCATGGTCGTGGAAACGCTCGGCGACGAATTCGATGCCGGACCGGATGCGTTCATCGACACGGCCGCCCTGATGATGTCGCTCGATCTTGTTATTACTTCCGACACCGCCATCGCGCATCTCGCAGGCGCGCTCGGCCGGCCGGTCTGGCTGGCGCTGCAGCACATTCCGGAATGGCGCTGGCTTCTCGGCCGCACCGACAGTCCGTGGTATCCGACGATGCGCCTGTTTCGGCAGCCGCGCCCCGGCGACTGGGCGCGCGCGTTTGCCGCGATCGCGGCTGAACTGCGCGGATTGGTTCAGCCGTCGCGCGATCCGGACACGCCGCAGGCGGCGACGTAGATCCGCGCAAGCGTTTCAATGCCCTGTTGATCCTGCATGTCGAATCGCGAAGGCGACGGGCTGTCGAGGTCGATGACGCCGAGGATCGTTTCCCCGGCAATAAGCGGCACGACGAGTTCGGAACGCGAAGCGCTGTCACAGGCGATATGGCCGGGAAAGGCGAGCACATCTTCGACCAGCACCGATTGTCTGCGGACGACCGCCGCCCCGCATGCGCCTTTTCCCGCAGCGATCCGCACGCAGGCGGGCTTGCCCTGGAAAGGACCGAGGACGAGTTCGCCATGCTCGCGCAGGAAATAAAATCCCGCCCAGTTGAGATCGGGAAGCGCGTGGTAGAGCAGCGCGGCGGTGTTTGCGGCGTTGGCGACGACATCGGATTCGCCGGCAAGCAGCGCTTCGAGCTGCTGGGCGATTTCGCGGTACAGCTCCGGCTTTTCGATGTCCGCCACGGAGTGCAACTCGAACATTGTCTCCCTTTCTTATCCTATCGTAAGCATCCCGGAGGAAACCGCACGCCTGAATCACGGGTCAGTTTTGTTTGATCAGCGCCAGCAGTTGCTGTTCGATCTCGGCGAAAACGCCCGGCCAGTCGCCACGTCGTGACTGGTGGAAAAGCCTGATCGTCGGGTACCAGGGACTGTCGGCGCGATCGAGAAACCATCGCCAGTCGGGCACCTGTTTCAGCACGATCCAGGCCGGCCGGCCGAGCGCGCCGGCGAGATGCGCAATGACGGTGTCCGAGGTGATAACGAGATCGAGTGACATCATCGCGGCCGCCGTGTCGATAAGCGCGTCAGGACCAGCATCGAAATCCTCGCCGAGGGTTTCGACCTTCATGCCGGCCGGCAGATCGGATAGCTGCTCGACTCCGTCGTTCTTCTGAAGGCTGACCAGGCGTATGTCCGGAAGCCGTGCCAGGCGCTCGAAATGGCGAACGGGAAACGACCGACCGGCATCGACGTCCGCCTGCCTGTTGCCCTGCCAGCAGATGCCGATCCTGAAGCCGTTGGTCCCGATCCTGCCTCGCCATTTCGCGACCCGGTCGGGTTCGGCGCGAAGATAGGGAATTCCGGCAGGACAGTTGTCCGGGGCGATCCCGAACGCCAATGGCAGGCTCAGAAGTGCGATATAATAATCGAAATGAGGCGGCGTCGCCGTGGCTCCGATGATCCGGATCGTGGGACTGAGATTTTCCATCAGGCGGATCAGCGGGTCCTGCACGGACAGGATCACCTGCGCCCCTCTGGCTTCCGCAAGTTTCGCGTACCGGCAAAATTGAATCGTGTCACCCAGTCCCTGCTCCGGGTAGATAAACAGGGTTTTCCCGCCAAGGTCTTCGTTTCCGGACCAGGCCGGTTGCGGGTAGCTGCGAAATCCCGAAGGCTCGGATTTCCTTTTCCGGCATTCGTAGAGGCTCCATCCTTCCGCAAAATTCCCCATCGCCAGCAGCTGGTTGCCTTTGTTGAAGAGCGCATCGGCATAATCTGGCTTGAGTGCGAGGGCGCGGGCATAACACTCAGAGGCCTCGTCCGGCCGATTCAAATCATTCAGCACGATGCCCTTATTGCTGTACGCTTCGGCGAAATCCGGCCTGAGCCGGATGGCGCGATCGTAGCTCCGAAGCGCCTCCTCCAGCCGGCCCAGCGTCTTCAGCGCATTGGCCTTGTTGTTGTGGGACTCTGCAAAATCCGGCCTGAGTTCAATGGCCGTGTCGTAACAGCGAACCGCTTCTTCGCCGCGCCTGAGATCATGCAACGCGCAACCCAGATTGTGGTACGCCTCCGCAAAGTCCGGCTTAAGCGCGATGGCATTTTCGTAGCTCGTGACGGCCTCCCCGGATTGCCTCAGTTCTCTCAGCGCAATTCCCCGGTTGTAATGGACTTCTGCAAAATCCGGCTCGAGTTCGATTGCGCGATCGTAGCTCTGCACGGCTTCGACAGGGCGCGCGAGACTTCTCAACAGGTCGCCTCTGTTCCTGTGCGACCCGGCATTGCCGGGTCGCAGCGCGATGGCTCGCTCAAAGCTCTCGAGCGCTTCGGCCAGCCGCCCCATGTCCCGCAATACGATACCTCGGTTATTGTACGGTTCGGGCTGTCCGGGATTGATCGCAATGGCGTGGTCGTAGCTCTCAAGGGCGTCGTCCAGCCGTCCGAGCGCCTTGAGGGCGTTGGCCATGTTGTAGCAAGCTCTCGCGTAATCCGATTTCAGCGCGATGGCGCGACTGTAGCTTTGAATGGATTCCTCCAGCCGCCCGAGCCCCTGCAACGCGTTGCCCTTGTTGTAATATGCCTCCGCATAGTCGCTCCTGAGCGCGATGGTGCGGTCGTAGTTGCGGATCGCCTCATCGAGCCGCCCGAGATTCTGCAGGGTGATGGCATTGTTGTAGAAGGCGTGCACGTGGCGGGAGTTGAGTGCAATGGCTTTTTCGTAGCATCGCACCGCCTCGTCCAGGCGATTGAGATTGTTGAGGGCAATGGCCCGGTTGAAGTACCAGTCCGCCGACCCCGGTTCGAGTTCGATCGCCCGGTCGTAGCTCCCAAGGGCCTCGTCGAATCGTCCAAGCGCATGCAGCACCAGGCCGCGCTGGCCATGGGCGACGGCCGCGTTGGGCGCCTGCCTGATGACCGCGTCGCATAAAGCGAGCGCTTCCGCGCTACGGCCATTGCGATGATGCTCCCGCGCTTTTTCGAACAGCGCTGCGATATCGGCTGTATCATTCATGCGCGGCTCGCGGCGATCGGGATTATGAGGGAAACGATGCATCACACGGAGCTGCCCATGTCAAACTCAGGGGCCGGATTGTTCGCCTCCATACGCGCTTCGATGCCGGAGCGGAGTTGCGCTTTCCTGCGGGGCGGCGACGTGCGCCTTGTGACCTATGGCGGCATGCTTGCGCATTCGGGACGCCTGGCGAACTGTCTGTGGCGCGCGGGCCTTCGTCCGGATGACAGGCTTGCCGTCCAGGTCGAAAAGAGCGCGGAGGCTTTGCTGCTTTATCTCGCCTGTCTTCGGATCGGCGCCGCGTATCTGCCGCTCAATCCCGCCTATAGGATTGCGGAACTCGAATATTTTCTTGCCGACGCCGAGCCCGCCTGCGTCGTGGCGCGGCCGGAAAGCGGGCCGGCCATGGCATCGCTGTTGCGTGGTGGAAAGGCTGCCGTTCTCGGTCTGAGCGATGACGGCCAGTCGGGTTCGCTCATCGAGCGAGCGCGCGAAATGCCCGACGATTTCGAAGATGTTCCGCGCAACGGAGATGATCTGGCGGCCATCCTTTACACGTCAGGCACGACCGGGCGCTCGAAAGGCGCCATGCTCACCCACCGCAATCTCGTATCGAATGCGCTCGCTTTGCGCGATCTGTGGCGCTTCACCGGCGACGACGTGCTGCTGCATGCGCTGCCGATCTATCATACGCACGGCCTGTTCACCGCGACGAACACCATTCTGATGGCCGGCGCGTCGATGATCTTCCTGCGGCGCTTCGACCCGGAACCGATATTCGCGCATCTGCCGGCGTGCACCGCAATGATGGGCGTGCCGACCTTCTACACGCGGCTTCTGAATGATCCGCGGCTAACCCGCGACGTGTGCGCGCATATGCGCGTCTTCATCTCTGGTTCCGCGCCGCTTCTGCCCGAGACGCACCGCGAATGGCTCGACGTCACTGGCCACGCCATCCTCGAGCGCTACGGCATGACCGAGACCAACATGATTACATCCAATCCGTACGCCGGCGAGCGGCGCGCGGGCACCGTCGGTTTTCCGCTTCCCGGTGTCGAGCTGCGGATCGTGGATCGCGAGAGCGCCGCTCCGTTGCCGGAAGGCGAAATCGGCGTGATCGAGCTGCGCGGCCCCAATGTCTGCAAAGGCTATTGGCGAAAACCGGAACAGACCGCGGACGTGTTTCGCGCCGACGGATTCTTCGTCACCGGCGATCTCGGCCGGATCGACGGCGGGGGCTATGTGCAGATCGTGGGGCGCGCGAAGGATCTCATCATCAGCGGCGGTTTCAATGTGTATCCACGCGAAGTGGAAATGGAGATCGATGCCGTTCCCGGCGTTCTCGAATCCGCAGTCATCGGCATTCCACATCCCGATTTCGGCGAAGGCGTTGCGGCGGTGGTCGTGCGCCGGCCGGGCGCCACGCTCGACCAAAGCGAACTGATCGCGGCGCTCCGTCCGCGGCTGGCGGGATACAAGCTGCCCAAACGCGTTATTTTTTGCGACGCGCTGCCCCGCAACGCGATGGGAAAGGTGCAGAAGAACGCGTTGCGAAATACCTACCGGGATTTGTTTGGCTGAACTCATGGCGCCGCCGGTGCGGTTCGGGCCGCGAGGCCTGGGAGACTGTCGAAATTACGCCCGCACGATCGCATGGCGAAGACCGGCGGAACAGCCGCATTGTCGAATACCAGGGCGTATCGGCAATAACCGCGCGAAAACATATCTTGGCCCGGGCGTGGTATGATATAGCAGTTTTTCCGGTTGATGGGGCCCACGCTGAAAATCTCGTTCATCATGCCCGACGAGTCCATGCCGCGGACCGTCTATTACGACCTCTTTGCGGCGGCGGTGCGGCGCAACCCGCGCTATGTTGAAGACAACGCCGACGCTGACATCTGTCTGCCGGCCGAGGATATCGCGCTTGAACGGCACTGGCCGCGCTACGGCAAGGCGGAGAGCGCATTTGTTCGCGGCAGCTTCGACCTCGACAGGGTCAATGCTTATGCCGATGCACTAGTGGCATGTGGCCGCCGGGTCTGTATCGTAAACATGGTTCCCTTTCTGCGCTGGCCCCAATTCGTCGCGCAGCATGGCGAGGTTTTCGTCGCCGATATCAGCGTGGCCGGTTTCGAAAGATTGATGAACCCGCGAACAATCAGCATGCCCGCACTGCCCATTGTCGCGGGACCTGGAACAGCCGGATCGAAATCCGTGCTCGCATCGTTTCGGGGGATCGCCTCGCATCCCTGCCGGGAAAGATTAAAGTCGATCCATGACGGCACAGCGATTTTCTGCGAGTTCGTCGAGCCTGCGAACCACATCGGCCGCATCGACGCGATGGCTGGAAATAAAGACGAGTCTTATGCAGCGCTCATGGCCGCGTCAATTTTTGCCTTCGTTCCGCGCGGCGATGCGCTTTTCTCCTACCGTCTTCTCGAAGCGATGTCCTTCGGCTGCATTCCGGTGATCCTGTCGGACCATTGGCTTCCGCCCTTCGACCGGACAATCGCCTGGAACGAGATCGCACTGCATGTTCCGGAACACGGCGTCGCGGATTTGCCTCGATTGCTGCGTACATTCGAAGCCCAACGCATCGCCGCGATTCAGCAGGCGGTGATCGAGACCTATCGTACCTGCTTTGCAAATCTGGATTGTATTGCCGAATGCTTCTTCCGCGAACTCGAAATCATCATGGAGACGCGCGTTCCATATCTTTTCCGCTTCCAGTCCGCATGAGCGTTCCGAGCTGAACGTTTGGCGCATATGAGACAATGGTCCTGTTCAGCCGGGCCCAATCCGGTCGTCGCTTGCGACTGCTATTGATCGCATCCCGCCGAACTCTTTTTGATTCATTGACAGGCCCAAATAATTGCGCACATGAGCGGAAACCTCGTCCGCCAGGGACGCGCGATAATGCTGCCACCAGCTTTCGCAAGAGCGGCGCAATGCATCGAGGCGCTGCGGATTTCTCATAAGCCCCGCGATGAGGGCGGGAGCTTCCGCCCAGTCGGAGACGCTGGGCATGGGATGTGCCCCGAGAAGGTGGCAAAAATAGTCAAAGTGGCTACGGCTCTCGACAATGGGAATGCAACCGGCCTCGAGCGCCTCGTACACCCGGAAGGAGTCGAGATTGCGCCAGCCCGCAGGACATGGCGCGAACAAGGTCCGTGACATCACCTCCGCATATTCGGTGATCGCCAACAATTTCCTGCTGTCATGCTGATAGGGTCGCACATTGAAGGGAGATGGAACACCTTCCACGGCATGGCTATAACCGTCGGGCACCGTCCCCATCACTTCCATCATGCGAAGGCGTGAGCTTTTGTTGATTGCGCCGAGAAAGCTCCAGACATAGGGCCGTTCGGCCGTGGACAGGCGAAGTGGCGCATAGCCATTATTGACGCCAAGCGGCACCGCGAGCACACGCCGGTCATGGGCGTGGTGCGACGACCAGTAATTGCGGATGACGAAGTTTGCATAGTGGTAGCATGCACAGTCGTCAACATAGAGTTCGTCGGATAGATGAATAATGCCAAAGCGATATCCGAGATCGAATTGCCGGGCGTAATAGCTGAGTTTGGCACGGCTTATGTGGTTGTCGACGATGATGGCGCAGTCCCGGCCAGTCTGCAGCCGCCCATCGACCACCTCATGAATTGTAAGACCGGACAGAAGCTGGCGTACCCATTCTCTTTCCCACATGCCATTGGGGTCGACCTGCCAGATGACGGTTATGTCCGAGTGATTGCCGGGTTTCATGCGGCGCTCGAGCGCTTTCGACCGGAAGGCCATTTCGGCATCGTGCGGGTGCCGCGCCAGAATGTGACGATAGGCGCCGAGCGCGTGTTCAAGAAAACCTTGCTGCTCAAGGCGTAATGCCTCTGCCCGAAGATCGTCGATCGTCGGCACGGTCATTTCCTCGCCCACCAGGTGGACATTGATCGCCAGATTCAGCGGCGCGCGGCCATCTATACAGCAGGCGTGCAGCCCGCTGAACAGCGCAATCTCAGCCTTGGGATTCCGCCAGTTGAGGACAGACCCTAATACGAAATCTCGGCGCGCATGGCCACGGCCTGAACGGTCTGGCCGACATCATCGCCCGTCGAGGACAGCCGCGAGATCCCGATGTTCTGGTAGTCGAGCATGAAGCGGAACAGCGAGTTCGGATACCAGTTGAGGCCGAGCGTCCAGATTTTCTGGTCGCCGCCGCGCACGCCGCCATACGGCGTTTTCTCGCCTTCGAAGCCCACGCCCTGGTTCAGGTCGAGGTCGCTGTAGCGGCCGACCAGTTCCCAGGCGCCGAATCCTCCCTCTCCCAGCGGGTGGGCGGGATCTGGCTCGATGAAGGCACCGAGCGAAGGTCTGTACCCCTTCTGCTCGCCTGTCAGAACCCAGCTCGCCTGCGCATACCAACCATTGAAACTGTCATCCGGATAATCGAAGTGCTCGCGATTGACGTCGTAGCCGAAATAACCGGCCTGGCCGTAGAAATTCCGCCAGTTTGCCCCGCTTTCCACGCCCCAGTTATACGCGCCCGTCGCGCTCAGCGAACCCGTATTGACGAGACGCGTTCCCGTGCTGTCGACCGTTAGTTCTGGCGGATCAGACAGGCTGATGGCAGTCAGGGGATCAGGCCCCGGCGTTGTATCCGGAAGCTTCATGATGTCGCTGCCCATCGCGCTGAGCACGACATTCGTGTCCGGTGCCGAATAGAGAAGCCCTGCCACCCGACCGAGCAGCGCGTTTTGCTCCTGATAGACCGGCGTCGAAGTGAGATTGCCGCCGGTCAGCGAGAACGCGCCGAAGACGCGGTCGCCGATATAGAGCAGGCTCGCGGCGTCGCGGGCTTCGCCACCAGCCATGTTGCGCGCGAGATCGGTCGGGGATGAGCGCTCAAGGAACATGGTGTCGGAGGAGGGCGTCGTGTCTTCGAGGCCGGCGGGCGGCGGGTACGCGCCGATGCGGAATGCGAAGGGCTTCAGCCCGTCATACTCCAGGAACAGAGACTGGATGCGACCCGGATTTTCGACTCCACCGCTGCTGCCGAAATCGAAGTTTGCCACATAGGACCAGTCGCCGAAGGCCTTGCCGTAAATGCCGAACCATGCGCGGCGGAAATTCGCGCCGCTCGCAAG
Source organism: Rhizomicrobium sp. (assembly GCA_035502355.1). GTDB lineage: Bacteria > Pseudomonadota > Alphaproteobacteria > Micropepsales > Micropepsaceae > Rhizomicrobium. The sequence continues at coordinate 11,261 of DATJUM010000091.1, forward strand.
CTCCGGACCATAGGCGCTGGAGAAGGACCGCGCCGGATTGCCCTGCATGTAATAGGCGGTGTCGAACTGGCCCAGCACGCGGATCGCGGCGGTGAACCGGCCGTCATTCGAACTGAATACCGGCTTGCCGTTCACGATCCCGTTGGCGATCGAGGCGCCAAGCGGTCGCGGGGCCGACGTGGTCGGTGCGCTGACTGCAATCTCGCCGGAGGCATTCGATACCGAGCTGGCCGGGGGCGGCGTAACCGGATTCTCCGGGGCAGCCGGCGGCTGTTGCTGTTCCTGCTGCTGCTCTTTCTGCTTCAGCGCCTGGAGCTGCGCGTTCAGGTCGTTGATCTGTTGCTGGAGCGATTGAATGGCTGTGTCGGTGCCCGGATCTGCGACGGCAGGTCTCGCAACTGCCAACGCCATGGCCCCCGCCATGAGCGCCAGCCGGTAACGGCTCGAATTCGGCATTTTTTGCCCCTCGGAATGGAAGTCCCATGGGCATGAATCCCGCTGTGAATCGTTTTGTCAATAGAGTCCATTGAATCAATAGTATTTATGGTATCAGTTCGAATTCAGCGTAATAAAAATGTCACATAAGTGTCATAAGAATTTGCCCATGCGCAGTTTAGGACGCACCTGAACGGCTGGCGCCGGTGCGAGCGGCATATTGGCGTCGGGGCGTATTCACAGGGGAATAAGATGAAAACGAAGCTCTTGCTCGTCGGAGTATGCGCGTCTGCCCTGCTGGCGAGCCACGCCGTCGCGCAAACGGGGGGCGCGACGTCGGCTCCCCCCACGAAACACCGCCATCATGCCGGCCCTTCGCTTGAACAGCGGCTCGACCGGCTCGAAAAGGTCATCGAGGAGCAGCAGGACGAAATCCGCGCGCTGAAATCGCAATTGGGCGGGCCGCCTGGCGTGAGCGGAGGTGCCGGCTCGGTGGCCGCGGCCCCGCCGCCTCAGCCGCAGCCGGAAGTGAGCGCGTCGCAGTTCCAGGCGCTGCAGAACCAGGTCAACCAGCAGGAGGCGGAAGTCCAGGCCGTCACCACGCCCAAGGACAAGAAACTTCACTTCAAGGGCGTCACCGTCAAATTCGGCGGCTTCCTCGCGGCGGAATCGGTCTATCGTTCGCGCGAGGAATTTGCCGATATCGGTTCGAGCTTCAGCGGCATTCCCTATTCCAACAGCCCGCAGGCGCATGCCGATGAAATGCGCATGACGGCGCGGCAAAGCCGCATCACGGGCCTCGTGCAGGGGGACGTCGATCCGGTCACGCATCTTGCCATGTATGGCGAGTTCGATTTCATGGGTGCGGCGGCGAGCGCCAATTCGAATGAGAGCAATTCCTACCAGCCGCGCGTCCGCGCGCTATACGGCACCATCGACTGGGATGATCCCGGAATCCAATTCCTGGCCGGCCAGGACTGGTCGTTGGTGACATTGAGCAAGAACGGCATGTCGCCGCAAGGAGACCAGCAGGGCAGCGACGCGGTGCTTGCTCCGCCAACCATCGACGCACAATACGTTCCCGGATTCGACTGGACGCGCCAGCCGCAGTTGCGCGTGGTCAAGAATTTCGATGACGAGGTCTGGCTCGGGCTGTCGGCGGAAAACCCCCAGACGACGTTCGGCGGAACTGTTCCCGATGTGCCCGGCCTTTATTATAACAGCGGCAACGGCTTCAATGGCGGCACGGGATCCGCTGGCGCCGAATTCAATCCCGGCATCACCCTGTCGCTCAATCATGTTCCCGATATCATCGGCAAAGTGGCGGTTGAGCCGTCGATGTTCGACAGGATGGTTCATCTCGAAGTCTTCGGGCTTTATCGCGACTTCTATGATCGCTACGGCACGCTCACCAATCTGACGGATGTATCGACTCACGACGTGTCCGGCGGCGGCATCGGCGGCGCGGCGCTGATCAAGCTTATTCCGACGGTCTTCGACATCCAGGCCGACGCAATGTATGGCGATGGCATCGGACGCTACGGCAGCGGACAGCTGCCGGACGCCACCTTCAAGCCCGACGGCCAGATTGCGCCGCTGATCGAAAACATGGAATTGGTTGGCGGCACCTGGCATACCACGCCCGCTCTCGACATTTACGTCTATGCGGGCCGCGAGTACGACGCCGCAAGGGCCTATGACGTCGGTACGACAGCCTATGGCTATGGCAATCCGCTCTATGTCAACACCGGCTGCTTCAGCCTGAGCGCGGCGCTGACCGCCAAATGCGTCGGCAATACGCAGCAGATCGATCAGATCACCACCGGCCTGTGGGGCAATCCCTATAATGGTGACTGGGGCAGGGTTCGGATCGGCCTGCAATATTCGTATACGGAACGTAAGGCCTTCGAGGGCGTGGGCGGCAGGCCCGTGGCCAGTGACAACATGATATTCACGAGCTTCCGTTACTATCCATTCTGAACCGGCGGAAGCGTGGGCGCCCGGTGAGGTTCCACTGGGGCGACCGTGCCAACACGCACGCTGTTCACGTCTGCGCGCGTGCCGGCATCAAGCTCACGCTTGCAGGCGTCAGTATGACGATTCTTCATCAAATCTGGCCCGCCGCATGGCAGCCAATCGCGATTGCATTGCAGCGACTAGCTTCGGTTCAGACGAAGGACGGTATCATAGGATTTCAACGTCTCTTCGGCGCGGCCCCGGAGCTGATATTCCACGGCTCTGCGGAAGCGTGCTGCCAGCTGGGTATCATTCGGCCGCATCTCGCGCCCCACTGCCGCAAAAGACTCGGACGGCCAGACAGCCCGGCATTTTTGTAATGCAATCCACGGGAGATCAAACGGTCAATCGACCGCAAGCCAATGGACGGCGGGTTCCGCGAGGCGACATGTGTTTCATGCGAATTACCAGACGTCAGCCGGTTGGTGTTCTGTTTCGTGTCACTTTTTTTCGCTTCTGCGGGGCATCCGGATTGCGCTTCGTCATTCCGGCCAGTCTGTTGAGCTGCGCCAAAACAGAGCGTTCCGCCTGTATCTCGATTGCGCGGTAGCAGTCGACAAAAACGCGGCCTGTCGGCGTAAGCGCCGTGCCGCCGCCCTTCTTTCCGCCAGTTCTGGCGGCCACGACCGGTGTTTTCGTGAGCGCTTCGATTTCGCGAAGCAGGAGCCAGGCGCGACGGTAGCTCATATCCATGGCTGAAGCCGCCCTCCGCAGCGATCCCGTCTGCTCGATCAATTCCAGCAGGCGCGCCTTGCCGGGACCGAAGGCGGCGTTGCCGTCGAAATCGATGCGGATGGTCAAGCGCGCCATGGACGGAGCTTGCGTCAGCTGAACCGGCGCGTCCAGCTGCCGGGCGGTTGTATCGTGATATCCATTCTGATATCACGTCTTGGCAAAACGGGGGAATATCATGCGCGCGCAAATGCGGCCGCTGGCGGTTGCTATTGCACTGGGGTTTGCATGCATCGGAGCGGTGGGCACCGCATCGGCCGATGGGATCCCGCTGCAGCTCGACGTCGCGAGCAACACCGCGCCTCCTGAGCACGATCCGGCGCTTCTCGAGGATGCGAATGGCGGCGTGGACGCCGCAAACGGTGACTTCTTCTCCGACTGGCTCGCACAGGTGGAGCAGGCGCAAGCCACCCAGCCGCACTGGATGACGCCGCTCGTCACCGTCACGCCGCGGCTGGAACAGGAATTCCGCTACGACCAATATTGGGAAGATCGCGGCAACGGCTCGCAACTCGACATATTCGATAGCGGCAAGGGACTGGAGCTGATCCCGACCACCACCAACGAAGTCCTGCTCAATCTCCCGGCCTATCAGGAGAAGCTCAATGTGGCCCATCCGGTGTCGGGCTGGCTGGACGACCAGTTCCTTGTCGTCAAACAAAGGCTGCTGAGCGCGGACGAGCAGAGTGGGAATTATATCCTCACGGCATTTCTGGGCTTTACTGCGGATTCCGGCTCTTCGGTCTTCACCAACAATACATGGATCGTCACGCCCACGATCGCTGGCGGTAAAGGTTGGGGCGATTTTGACATCCAGGCGACCACGGGCGTTGTCTTCCCGTTTCAAAATCAGTCGACACTCGGAACTTCGGTCGCGACGAATATCGCGTTCCAATACCACCTGCTGGAATATTTCTGGCCTGAGTTCGAGATCAACAATACCTGGTGGGCCAATGGCAAAGAGCGCGGCGGCAAGGATCAGGTTCTGCTTACGCCCGGTCTCATACTTGGCCGTTTCGTGATTCACGACCGCATCAAGGTGATCATCGGCGGCGGATATCAGTTCGCGGTGGCGCCCAAATATGTCGAGACCACGGAACAGACGCCCGCATACAATCATTCCACGATTCTGACGGCGCGCCTTACATTTTAAGCAGGAATGCGGGAACTTTTGGTGCCCGTCTGCGTTTGGCCTGCCAAGGCCGCGGAATGAACGATCTTTCATCCCCTCGATAGACGAGGTTCATCAACAGGGAGGATGAGGCGGCGCGCGCGAAGCCCAGCATGCGCCGCACAGCCGCCTTGCAATCGCTGCGGTCCCAAGGGAAAAGGCACCACACCGGCCGAGAACGGAGTTTCTGAAAGATGGCCGCAATCGTACGGCTGGCGCTGAAGCGGCCTTACACCTTCGTCGTGCTGGCAATTCTAATTCTGATTTTTGGCACGCTGGCCGCGCTACGGACCGCGACCGACATCTTCCCCGATATCAAGATCCCGGTCATTGCGGTCGTGTGGACCTACGCCGGCATGTCGCCGGACGACATGTCGGGCCGAATCATCTATTATTACGAGCGTCAGCTCTCATCCTATGTGAACGATATCGAGCACATCGAGAGCCAATCGCTGACCGGGATCGGCATCGTCAAGATTTATTTCCAGCCGGGCGTCGATATCCGCACTGCCACCGCCCAGGTCACCTCGGTTTCACAGGCCGTGCTGAAACAGATGCCCCCCGGCGTCACGCCGCCTGTCATCCTCAACTACAACGCCTCGACGGTGCCGATCCTGCAGCTCGCGCTTTCGAGCAACGAGCTCTCCGAGCAGAAGCTGTTCGATATCGGTCAGAATTTTATCCGGCCCTCGCTTGCCACGGTCCCCGGAACCGCCATTCCGTCGCCCTATGGCGGCAAGGTCAGACAGATCCAGATCGACCTTGAGCCGCAGAAGCTGCAGGCCAACCAGTTGTCGGCGGAGGACATCGAAAACGCGGTTGCGGCCCAGAACCAGATCATTCCCGTCGGCACGGCAAAGATCGGTCAGTTCGAATACAATGTGCGGCTCAACAACAGCCCGGTGACGATCAACGAGTTGAACGACCTGCCAATCAAGACCGTCAACGGAACGACGATCTATATCCGCGACGTGGGCCATGTGCGTGACGGCTATCCGCCGCAAACCAACGTCGTGCGCATGAACGGCCGCCGCGCGGTTCTCATGTCCGTCCTGAAGAGCGGCTCGGCGTCGACTCTGGACATCGTCGCCGGCGTCAAGGCGCTGCTGCCGCGTCTGGAAGAAACACTGCCCAAGTCCCTGCATCTTTTGGCCGTCGGCGATCAGTCGCTCTTCGTCAAGGCGGCCATTTCGGGCGTGATTCGCGAAGGCGTGATCGCCGCCGCGCTGACCAGCCTGATGATCCTCCTGTTTCTCGGAAGCTGGCAATCGACGGTTATTATCGCAACATCGATTCCGCTCTCGATACTTTCTTCGATCGCAATGCTGTCGGCGACGGGACAGACGCTGAACATCATGACGCTGGGCGGTCTTGCGCTCGCGGTGGGCATTCTCGTGGACGACGCCACGGTCACGATCGAGTACATCAACTGGCATCTCTCGCGCGGCAAAGCCAT
>DATJUM010000092.1:0-14647 GCA_035502355.1 Rhizomicrobium sp.
CTTATGTGTTTGCGGTCTGCGTAAACGGAATCTTAGTCACACGGCTGCAACACCAAGCAATAGCAAATCATCCAGCCCTTGTTTCAGGGCGGTGATTCTGTTTCCTGTTGAATGACCTGATTCGCGTGCGAAGCCGGGCGAGGGGAAAATAGGATGAGGCTCAGCGTCTTCGGGCTCGGCTATGTCGGCACGGTTTCCGCTGCCTGCTTCGCTATGCGAGGACACAGCGTCATCGGCGTGGACAGCAATCCCGCCAAGACAGGGCTGATCAACCAGCGCCAGGCGCCGATTGTCGAACGGGATGTGGGCGGTATCGTTGGCCGCGCCGTCGAGGCGGGCATGCTGCGCGCGACCACGGATTCCCACGAAGCGGTGCTTGAAAGCGACATATCGATCGTCTGCGTGGGCACGCCGGCGCTGCCCACCGGCCGGCTCGACACCCGCGCCATCGAAAAGGTGTCGCACGAGATCGGCGCGGCGGTTGCGCGCAAGTCCACGCCGCACACCGTGGTCATCCGCTCGACCATGCTGCCGGGAAACTTTCGCGGGATGGTGGTGCCCGCGCTTGCCACATCTTCGGGCAAGCGCGCCGGCCAAGGCTTCAGCGCCGCCGTCAATCCGGAATTCCTGCGCGAGGGATCGGCGGTTGCCGATTTCCTCCATCCCGAGAAAACCGTCATCGGTTGCGACGACGCGGCGACCGGCGATCTCGTGGCTTCGCTCTATGACGGCCTGCCGGGCGAATTCGTGCGTACCACCCCGGAGCTCGCACAATTCTCAAAATATGTCGACAATTCCTGGCATGCTGTGAAGGTGAGCTTCGCCAACGAGATCGGCAATCTCTGCAAGGCGCTCGGCATCGACAGCCATGCCGCAATGCGCATGATGACGATGGATACGAAGCTCAACATCTCATCTGCCTACCTGAAACCCGGCTTCGCATTCGGCGGCTCGTGCCTGCCCAAGGACACCCGCGCCCTCTCCTATTTCGCCCGCACACTGGACCTCAATCTGCCGCTTCTGCAGTCGATCATGACCAGCAATGCCCAGCAGATCGAGCGCGCCTGCGACTGGGTGCTCTCTTACGACAAGAAACGCATCACACTGCTGGGCTGTTCATTCAAGGCCGATACCGACGACATGCGCGAAAGCCCGTTCATCCTTCTGACCGAGCGGCTGCTCGGCAAAGGCTGCTCCGTCCGCATTTTCGACAGGAACGTCAACGTCTCCATGCTGATGGGCGCCAACCGCGACTATGTGACCGATGTGATACCTCACATCGCGAATCTCTTCGTCGACTCGATGGAAGAGGCAGTGAAGCACGCCGATGTCGTGCTGATGACGGCCTTCTCGCCGGACTATCTCGAGGCTTCGGACATGATGGATTCCGAACAGATCCTCCTCGATTTCGCCTTCGTGCCGCAGATGCGGGGCCACGCCCGCTATGACGGCGTGAACTGGTAGCGCACGGACTTTATTGCCATGCCCGCCCCGTCTCGTCGTTGCCCCAACAAGCCGGACGATAACAGACGCGGGAGTACGTCGGGACGGAAAGAATAACGTGGCGCGCATTCTCATCATCGTCGAGAATCTGCCAGTACCCTTCGACCGCCGGGTCTGGTCGGAAGCCACCACGCTCAGCGCGGCCGGCCATGACGTGTCGGTCATCTGTCCCAAGGGCCGCGGCGCCGAGAAATCCTTCGAGATCATCGAAGGCATTCATATCTGGCGCCACAGCCTGCCCTTCGAGGCGCGGGGCGCTGTCGGCTATCTGCTCGAATATGCAAGCGCATTGTTCTTCGAATTCGTGCTCAGCCTCAGAGTATGGATCGCGCGTGGCTTCGACGTGATCCATGCCTGCAATCCGCCGGACCTCATCTTTGTCGTGGCGGGATTCTGGAAACTTTTTTTCGGCGTGCGCTTCATTTTCGACCAGCATGACATCGGCCCCGAACTCTATGAGGCGAAATTCGGGCGCCGCGATTTTTTCTGGAAACAGCTTTGCCGGTTCGAGCGCATGAGCTTCGCGCTTGCCGATGTTTCGATCGCCACCAACAATTCCTATCGCGAGATCGCGATCGCCCGCGGCGGCATGGCACCGGAGAAGGTGTACGTGGTGCGCTCGGGGCCGAATCTCGCCCGCGTGCGCGAAGCGCCGCCGGATTCGAGGTGGAAGAACGGGCGCGCCTTTCTCGTTGCCTATGTCGGCGTGATCGGGGCGCAGGAGGGCCTCGATCTTCTGATCGAATCGATTGCCCATATCGTCCGCGGGCGCGGGCGCGCCGATGTGCAGTTCGTGGTGATGGGTGCGGGGCCCGAACTCGATTTCGTTCGCGGTCTCGCGATTGCGTGGAAGCTCGATGCCTTTGTCACCTTCACCGGCCGCGTGGACGACGCGACGCTCTTCACCGTGCTGTCGACCGCGGAGGTGTGTGTCAATCCCGACCGGCCCAACGTGATGAACGACAAATCCACCATGAACAAGATCATGGAATACATGGCTCTCGGCAAGCCGATCGTGCAGTACGACCTCGCCGAGGGCCGCTTCTCGGCGCAGGACGCCTCGCTCTACGCGAAGAACACCGACACGGCCGATTTCGGCGACCGCATTCTGGAGCTGCTCGACGATCCCGCGCGCCGAGCGGCGATGGGCACGTTCGGCCGCGCGCGCGTTCGCGACGTGCTCGCATGGCCGCACGAAGCTCCAAAACTTCTCGCCGCCTATGCCGCGGCGTTGACGGAACGCAACGGCAAAGTGCAAACGGAAAAGCCGGAGACCGTGAAATCTCCGGCACCCGTGAATTAGGGTGAGAATCCAAGGGGCCTTCATTCATGAGGGCTGGCGATGCATCGGCCATCGCCAAAGCCAGAATCGCGCTGGCCAGCTATGCGATTCTTCTGGTTATTCCGGTCGCAACCTTCGTTGCCGCGGTCCTGTACAGCAGGCACGTATCACCAATCTCCGGTGACTCGATCACCTACATCGATTACAGCTACGACAGGCCCGTCGGATATCCACTGCTAATCAGCGCGGCAAAGCGGGCATTCGGAAGCACCACGGCCGTCACACCGCCTCAGCTTGGGTTGCTATGCGCCTCCTTCGGATACCTGGCGCTGGCCATGCTGCGCGCAACCAAAATGCTTGTTCTCAGTGTGATCTTCGAACTCCTGTTGTTCGCGAACCCTGGCCTCTTCGTCATATCGTCGCAGATCATGGCGGAAGCCGTCTCCACTGCCCTCATCGCCGTGTTCGCCGCCGTGCTCCTGCCGTTGATCGAAGGCCCAGGCTTCTACCGATTGGTATTGTTGAGCGTGGTAGCGGCCGCAGCGTTTGCCGTCCGGCCGGTCAATGTCGCGCTTATGCCGGCTGCACTTCTGGCAATAGTTACACTCGGTGATCGCCATCGCTGGCGTCTCGTGGTGATTTCATCCCTGGTCGTTGTTTGCGCCCATGCTGCGACGCCGGCCGTTCACTTTCTCCGCCATGACCCGCCGCGGCCTTTGCTGTATCGGCGTTCTCGGTGTTGCGTTCTATGGCGAAATCGCAATCACGGCCGTGGTCGAACTTGCCCAGCCGCGCTATGTCTATCCTCTCTGGCCGCTGTCCTGCGCAGCCATTTGCCTGGGACTTGGGACTTGCTATCGCAGTCACCGCTGCGCCGCTTCTTCGCCCCGCGACTCGCATTCCTGCAAAGACAGCATCAATTGCCTGAACGTCGACAACCAGCCTACTTCGACGGACACACTGGCGGTGGAGCGTGGATGCGGGCCGCCAGCGAAGCACGCGAGGTCTCGATGTTGGCGTAGTCCACGGCAAGCGTTTCCGGCGCGTCGGAACGGTAGATGCCGAATTTGAAATAGGGCGGTCTCGTCGTGATGTAGCCGAACGGCCCATGATAGTTGACGATCTCCTTTCCATCGAGCCAGACGGTGACCCCGCCCGAGCCGTCGACCCGCGGGTCGAAATCGGCCACCGACACGATCGAATGCCAAATGCCACGGCTGACCGGCTCGGGCGATGTATAGAGGTGCAGCTCGGGCGCATTGTGGCGTATGGGTTTTTCATTGTTCTCGCGGATGTCGAAGACGAGAATGTCACCCCTTCGGAGCTCGAGCTGCCAGGGGGACGAAATTTTCGGGCTGTCCTCGGGATCCGGGCGCACATGCCAGTCGCCCAACACCACCCACTCCGCGCTGCTCGGTGCGCCGGGCTCGATCCGGAACTGATAGGCCGTCCAGGTCTCGGCTCCGAATCGCGCGGGATCATTTTCGTCGGTTGGTCCCCTCAGTTCGCTGCGCTCGACACCAGAGTTGTTGGCCGTCTCCTGTACCCAGCGGTCGCCGGCGCGCACTTCGAAGCGATAAAGGCAGGGCGGGCTGCCGTTCAGATTCAGGGACCAGTCGCGGTCGGCATTTTGCGCGAAGTAGATTTGTCCGCCGACATTTACGGGGGCCTTGTCCAAGGGGCCCGCGTGTACAATGCCGGCCGGCAGAAAGACGAGCATGCAACTCGCGACACCGATGGATTTCATGAGACACCCCTGGGTATGTTCTCCCAATCGAGATCACGCCTGCAACTGGAGCCTGATCAGGCATGTCTGCGACATTCGTGCTCTCCTTGCATCATCCGGCGTCCGGCCTCGGCAATATTTGAACCGTTCCCCAAGATGCCTTGTTGAAACATTTCCCATGCAAAACACGGCAACAGAGGCGAATGTCTTCGTTTTGCCAGATATCGTCCGACACAGATAGTATGGCGCCCTACACTTCGGCTGCGAGATTCATTACGCCCTCAGAAAAAGCCCTTTTTTCGACTTCGAAAGTGCTCTACAAAACTAATTTAGTAGAAAATCAGTCGCCGGTCCGTTTTCGCCACGTGGCGAATTTCATCCGAAGGTAATGCGACGTTTAATTGCCGCCCGACGCGACCGGCTGGTGGGAAAAAGATCAGAATAGCGGCGGCCTCCCAAGACGTGGCAAGATAGGCTGACATGGCGAACGAAGAAGCGCCCGACAATAGCGGCAGTGTTTCTGCCCGCCGCATCAACAGGCTGGCTGCCATTGTCGGGGCAAGAAGCTATCTCGAGATAGGCGTCAGGCGAGGCGGAACTTTCTTCCACGTGCAGATCGCGGAAAAGGTTGCAGTCGATCCAAAATTTCAGTTCGACGTCGGGCAGAGGCCTCCCAATGAGCGCTTCTTCGCCATGACCTCCGATGAATGGTTTCAGCAACACAGCGCCGGAACGACGTTCGACATTATTTTCATCGATGGTCTGCACACATTCGATCAGACGCTGCGGGATTTTTGCAATTCATTGTTTGTCTCGCATCCCCGAACGCTATGGCTGATCGACGACACGATGCCGTCGGACATGTATGCAGCGTGGCCCGACCAGGTACAGGCAGCACGGACGCGGCGGGTGGATCTGGGAAATCATCCGGAATGGCCGCGAAGCCGGGCCTGGCAAGGCGATGTGTTCAAGGTCGTGTTCGCCCTCCACGATTTTTTCCCGCACATTTCGTATCGCACGTTGATGTCGGGAAAACCCCAAACACTGGCGTGGCGCCAGCCGCGCGACCGATTCGAACCCGTGTTGAACAGCATGGAAGCGATCGCCAGAATGTCGTATTTCCATTTTCGGTTTAACGAGCATATTTTGCGCAAGGTACAGGATGAACCGGCGTTCGACGAAATCACCCGGTCCCTCGCGGGCACAACAGCACCCGAAGACGTACCTGAAGCGATCACGACAGTCAGCAATTTTGAAGTGTCTGATCCGGCGGCGATGTACGATCTTGCCAGTCGGAGCGAAGCCGCAACGCCCAGTGGCGGTCTTGAATGGTCGGCGCCCGACCGGCCGCCGGGCATCAGGATCGGCAACGCAGGTGCGATCGAACTGATTGGCGCGATAGCGGCGCCGGCCACCATCGTTCTGAGCGGTACGGGCGCGAAGGATCCTTATGAATTCTTCGATATGAGACTCGCATTCGATGGCCATCGTCTGATCGGCCGGTTCGAGGTTGGGGAGGCCGGAAACTGGTCCTTTGTCGGGATGACCAAAAACGGGTCGATCGAGGAGGAAGCGGTCTGCCGTCTTTCCGTTGATCACCGTTCGGGATTGAGGTTTCAGGACGGGCTGACGATCGAACGGATTTCCGTTTTCAGACCGGATCACAGGCCATCGGCGCGGAACGGCATTGCCCCGGCTTTTACTATCGTTGATACCGGCTACGCAGCCGACAGCAAAGGCTGGTATTGCGGGGACGCGGCGCAAAACGGTGGATATTGCTGGATGGGTCCGGCCGGCGAATCCTTGCTTCACCTGAAACAGAGCTCCTCCTACAGGCTCGTCATGCCCGAGGTTCGGGCGCTCACCGAAGATCTCCTGCGAGAGCTTCGAGTCACACTCGGCGAAACACCCATGACGATTCGTGTGGACCCGTATCCGGGTCAAGCTTCCATTTTCAGCATCGTGGGCGAGTGCGCCGTGCCTGCAGCTGCCGGCAAGGAGTTGAAACTCAAAATCTCGTTCCCTGAGGATAGTGTGCTCTCGCCCCATGATCTCGGACTGAACGAGGATCGCCGGCGAATTACCATTGCCGCGCGCAGTTTCGCGGTGGCCGCGATCGGATAGGCGCGGCCGGATTTCCTTCGCCGTATGCGGGCCACGAAGAGGAAAGAGGATCATCGACGTCCTCAAGTCCGGAAGCTACCATGAATGCGAAATCGATGGTGGTACGGCAGGATGAGGAGCGCGGGTCAATTCATCGCAGGAGCTGCGGTTGCGGCGGCGATTCTTGCAGTAGCAATGGCAGGCGCGCACGCGCAGGGCGACCAGAAGCCCCGACCGCTCGCCATGCCGCCCTATGCGCACATCTTCGTCATCATCGAGGAGAATCACACGACCGACGAGATCGTGCCAAGCGCCGCTGCGCCCAATCTTACGCGCTTGGCGCAGCAATACGGCTTCGCTTGGAAATTCTATGCCGAGCAGCATCCGAGCGAGCCCAACTATGTCGCGATCCTCGGCGGCGACACGTTCGGCATCAGGGATGACGACGCCTATTGGTGCAAGCCCGGCAAGACGGACAACGCCTGCCCAAGCGTTCACGCGTCGGGTTATGTGGATCACACGATCACTGCGCCGAGCCTCGCCTCGCAGCTTGAGGCGCACCATCTCACCTGGAAAGGCTATTTCGAGGACATTCCCTCTCCCGCCTCTCGCGTCTATCGCTGGCCCAATGAATCGCGTCAAATACCCGGCGAGGCGCAGTCGCTTTATGCCGTCAAGCACAACGGCTTCATGAATTTCAAGGATGTGCAGGACGACCCGGCACTCGCGCAGAAGATCGTCGGCTTCGATGCGCTGACGAGCGATCTCGCTTCCGGCAATGTTCCGAACTACGCGCAGATCGTTCCGAACCAGTGCAACGACATGCATGGGCTGCCGGCAGGTCCGTATGTACCGCCCGATTGCGTCTTCGATGCGGGGCCGAAGCTCATCGCGCGCGGGGACGCGGTGGCCGGCCGACTCGTCGCCCAGATCATGGCGTCGCCCGTCTGGTCGCAGCCCGGCAACAGCGCGATCGTCATCACCTTCGACGAAAATGATATCGAGCATCCCGGTGCCGATCACGGCGCGGGCTGCTGCGGCTCGGGGCCGGACGACGCGAACAACCCCGGCGGCGGCTGGATTCCCACAATCGTCATCACCAATCGCGGCCCGCGCGCGCTGACCGACATGACGCCTTATAATCACTATTCGCTTTTGCGCACGACCGAGGACGCCTTCGGCATCCACGACTATCTCGGCCACGCCGCCGACACCGCCCACGGCGTGCTCGACATGACGTCGCTGTTCTATGTGAAGCAGGGGCAGCCGTAGCAGCTCTGCGCATCTCTTTGTTGCGAGCCCCTCGCATCGGGAATGATTGGGCACGCTGAGACGCGGAGCGAATGTCTGGCCCTTATTACAAGGAATGGAAAGGCAGAGTAGCGCGCTTTGCGCGCGGTAGGTCCTTATGCTCCTGCCATCCTTCATGGCTGGTTTCTCTGCGTTTCCGCGCCTCCGCGAGAAACCGATTGCCTCCGGTTGTGCCGGCCGGCGCAGCAATCACCACCGCGCGTGAAGCAGATGGCCGTGGCCGCCGATGCACAGTCCGTCGCTTCGCGCAGAATAGTAACGCGCATTCAGCGCCGTCGCATCGTAATCAGACGGTTCGTGAAATCCGCAATCGCGCAAGAGCGCCTGAATCTCGGCAGGCGCGAAGAAACTGCGAAATGGCTCGCCCGCTTCTGCGACGCGCGTCGCCAGCGCCGCAAGGCGTGCGCGGCTGACAGGGTCGCGCTCGTCGGCAGGTTCAGCATAGTCGAAGACAAGCTCGCTGCCAGGCGAAAGCCGGCCTGCGAGAAAGCCAAGCGTAGCGCCGACGGCCGCGCGCGTGAGATAGGGCGTGACTCCCAGCCACGCGACCATCGCAGGCATGGAAAAATCGAAGCCCGCCCGCACGAGTCCCGTATCGAGCGACTCGCTTTCGAAGTCGACGGGCGCAAATACGAGATGGGAGGGAATGGCGATGCCGGCCTCCGCGAGGCGCTTGCGCTTCCAGGCCTGGGTCGCGGGATGATCCACCTCGAACACACGCGGCAGGCCAGCTTTCCGGCGATGCGCATAGGTGTCGAGGCCCGCGCCCAGCAGAACGTATTGCGCAGTGCCGCGCATCACCGCGTCCGCGAGCGCATCTTCGGTATAGCGGGCGCGCGCCACGATGAAAGGGCGCAGACCGGGCGCCGCAAAGCCGCGCCAATCCCTGCCTGCGCGCAGTTCGCTCTCCGCCTCGCCGCCGATGATGGCGAGGGCAAGCGGGTCTTCGAATACGAGCGGCCGGTCGAGCAATTGATGTACGGCGCGATGCATCGCCGCCCCTTGCGCCGTCCGGCTTGGTCGAAACGACTCCACCGCAATACCCCCCGAATTTGCTTGCGGTCATCCTCGTCGCGGGTGATACGGGACGTCCCGTGCGCATTAGCGATGGCGGTCGACCGCCCGCGACTGCGATCTGCGCCGAATGAATTCGCTTAGCAAGGGCAGAAAGAATGCCTTGCTGAAATAGCCAAGTGGCGGCTCGGGCTCGGATAGAAGGAGCGACCGATCACGTCCTGATTGTATTCGTCGAGGATGATCCAGAGGCGCGTAGTTCCATCGAGACCTGCGCGACGCTTCTCTGTGTCGGGAATTTCGGCAGCAAACCGTCCGCGCGCGGGCTGCCGGCTGGTAATTGGAAAGAGTATCAGCACATCCTCATCTCCGGGTTTGGGAATGCGCACGCCCACCGCAACGGGACGAAATTTGCGTCCCTCCGTCTCGCCGTCCCCGGCTTGATGTGCCCAGAGATAGGAATAGCGGATAACCGCGCCAGTACGCAGCGCTTCAAAAGTCACCGTTCGTCACCTTTGGTGGAATAAATCTCGGTGGCACGGCAGAAGTCGGCAAAATCCTTGTCGGGCATGTTGGCAAGGGTACCCGCTTTGCGAGTGTTCGCGCGTGCGGTCAGGCGCTGATAGTCTTCAATGCTGAGCAGCACCAGGCGGGGCTTGTTGCGCTGGGTGATGGTGACAGGTCGCCGCAACGCCTCGGCGATAATGTCGCCGGATCTGCGAGAGAAATCGCTGGTGGAGTACCGCGCCATGGTTTGCCTCCTTTATTGCTGTAAAATACAGATATGATGTATATCCTGCAAGTCGGGCGCAAATGTGCCTGGGTCCTTATCGCGGGCCCATCAGTGGCAGCTGATTGAACGCTGAGAAATGCGCTGTTACGCGCCCGGCCGGACGAGGGTGGCAAATCCACGTCATTTTGGCTGGGTGTCCTCGCCGCACGGGTCGGAGAGGGGTTAATATTGTCCCCGCCGCCTTGTCGAGGAGTTGAAGATGAACCGTTCCGAGCAACCTCAGCCCATCCCGTTTCCGCGGGAAAGTGCCGAGCTTGGGGTGCCGACGGCGGAGCGGCCGCGCCTGCCGGAGCCGAACCCCTGGCCCGCGCTCATCTTCGCCGTCTTGCTCAGCGCCTTCTGGGTCGGTGGCGGATTTGCTTACGGATGGGGCTATTTCGGCCCCGGCGGCGTGTTCCGGCTCAACGTGCAGGAATCGGCCGTTATCGCCTTCGCCATTTTCGTGCCCCCGATGCTTGTAATCGCCGCAGCCTGGGCATTCACCCGTGCCCGGGCACTCTCCATCGCGGCGGAAAATCTGAATGAGACCACGGACCGGCTGTTCGCGACCGACGAGATGGCCACGCGTGCAGCGGCGCGCGTTGCCCGCGCGGTGCGGCGCGAACTGGACGCGTTGAATGCGGGCCTTGATGGAGCGTTGGCACGGCTGAGGGCGCTTGAAACCGTGCTGCAGACCCAGATTGCCGCCCTCGATGAAGCCGGAGCGCGCGTAGACGTCCGCGCCGAGACTGCAGCGACGAAGCTGGGCCAGGAGCGCGAGCGCATCGATGGCGTGACTGGCAGCCTCGCCGATGCCGCGTCGCGTGCGAGCGAGACGGTGGCGGCCCGCGCTGCGCAGCTCAGATCGATGATCGAAGCTGCGGAAGGCGCGCTCCGGAATGCGGGCCAGTCGCTCGAAACGCAGGCGGCAGGATTTCGCGCGGCGGCCGAGAGCGCAGCTGAGGCACCTCACGCGGTCGCTTTGGAACTCGACCGGCACGCCAAGCGCATCGAATCGGTTTCAGATGCGGCGCTCGCCCGCTCGGAATTCATTCTGGGCCGCCACGAGCGGCACCGCGCCGCCATGCAGGAACTCCTGCAGAAGCTGAAGGAGGAGAGCGCGAGCTTCGAAACGGCCATCGCCGCACAGCAGGCGGCTTTTGCACGGACGATTGCGGATCTCACACAGCAGGCGCAGCAATTCGGCGCCATCGCCGAAGACGCGGACGGCCGCCTCGCATTGGTTATGAGCAATGCGGGTGGCCGCACCTCGGAGCTGACGGCCGGTTTCGTGCGCGACACCGAAAATCTGCGTTCGGTCAGCGAGACTGCGCATACCATGCTCGCAAAGCTGATTGAAACGTTGCGCGATGCCGGCATTGGCGCGCAGTCCTTGATGGCCGAAACGATCACCCAGACCGGCAACAGCGCCAAGGCCCTGGTCGGCGAAGCGATGGGGGAAGCCGAACGGCTCCTCGCGATGGCCAACCGGATCGGCGCCGAAAGCCGCGAGATGAAACTCGCCCTTTCAAACGCGGCGGAGGAAGTCGAGCGCCATTTGCTTGCACTGCCGGGCGTGGCGAAGCAGGAAGCGCAACGCGTGCGCGAAATGGTGCGCACGGAGAGCGAGGCGATTCTCGATCTTTCGGCGCGCACGCTGTCGACCATTCACGCGCGCGCGGGCCGGACGCTGCCCGCGCCTGATTCGGCCGGCGAAACAGGCGAGGTCACGACAGCTCCAAGCGAAGGCGAAGGCCTGCTTGCGAGGGCGCGGCGGCTGACCCAGCGTCCGCCGCAGAAGCCAAAACGCCGCGAATCCGAAGACAAGCCGTGGGAGATGCGCACCCTGCTCTCCGCCGCGGGCAGCGGCACGAGCGACGCGCAGCTTCAGTTGGGTGCTGCGGCCGCGCTCGGTGCGCTGCAGGCCGCGCTATCGGATCTCGCCATCGATCTGCAGGCCATCGTCACCGATACGCCGCCAGGCGCGGAGGAATGGCGGCTCTATCTGCAGGGCGACCGCTCGCTCTTCGCCCGCCGCATCGCCCAGTACATCGACGCAGAGAGCGTCGAACGCATCAGCCGGAGCTACCGCGACAATCCGGCCTTCCGCGAGGCCGCTGATAATTATCTCGCGGAATTCGAAGCGCTGCTCGCGCGCGTGCGCGAAGGCGACGGCAACGGATTGCTGACGTCGGCCATGCTTGGCGCCGATACCGGGAAGATCTATCTCGCCGTCGCCTATGCGCTCGGCCGGCTGTCATGAGCGCCTGAGCCGCGCCGCATAAAACCCGTCCATTCCGCCCTCATCTGCAAGATGGCAGGGCAGGGTGCGCAGATCACCGTCGGAAGTAATAAGCTCCGCGAGGCCGAAGATTTCATCGGCGGCGATGGCTGCGCGGCGGAACTCCTCGTGCCGGCGCAGGAAATGCGCGACCTGCTCCGGGCCTTCCTCGGGCTCGAGCGAACATACTGCGAATACCAGCACGCCCTCCGGCGCGACCATGCCCGCGGCAGCATCAAGAAGTTCCGACGCGGCGTCGCTGCAGGCCGCAACATCGCTCGCGCTCTTGATCCAGGGCAGTTCGGGGTGGCGGCGGATGGTGCCGGTGGCGCTGCACGGCGCGTCGAGCAGCACGCAATCCGCAGGGCGCTCCGGCTGATAATCGCGCGCGTCTGCAAGCACGAGCTCTGCTTCGAGCTTCAGCCGGTCGAGATTTTGCTCAAGCCGCGCGAGTCGCGCGGCGTCCCGCTCAACCGCAATCGTGTGCGCACCGCCCGCTGCGAGCTGTGCCGTCTTGCCACCCGGCGCAGCACACAGATCAATCGCGCGCAGTCCCCGGACGTCACCAAACAAACGCGCCGGCAAACTTGCCGCAAAGTCCTGCACCCAGAATGCGCCTTCCCTGAACCCCTCCAGCTCTTCGACATTTCCGGCGTGTTCGAGCCGGACGATTTCTCCGAATAGATCTTTCCTTCCCCGCTTGCGGGGGAAGTCTGGCCGCAGGCCGGGGAGGGGGGAAGTAATAGGAGGCTCGATATTTTCGTCTGCGCACTGCTCCTCTCCGGCCCTTGGGGCCGCCTCCCACGCAAGCGGGGGAGGAAAGAAAGGAGCACGGAAATGCAGATCCAACGGCGGGGTTCGTGCGTGGACCTTTGCGATCTCGCGTGTTGTTTCTTCGCCGTAGGTGTCACCCCAGCGCGTCCACAGCCAGTCTGGCGTGTTGAGGCGTTCGGCGTCCTGTATCGCCACGACTTCGCGTCCCTCGCGCGCGATACGGCGAAGCGCGGCGTTGATCAGCGGTTTGAAATGGACGGCTTTGGGATCGACGGCGGCGAGCCGGTTCGCGCCATCGACAGCGGCATGTGCCGCCACGTCGAGAAAAAGAAGTTCACAGGTGCCGGCGAGCAATATTTCGAGCGTGGCGCCCGCGCGATGCGGCGGTGGCGGGCGCGGCACAAAGTGTCGTGTCAGTTCATCGAGCTGGCCAAAGCGGCGCATGGTCTCGTTGGCAATGGCGCGCGCGAAACCCCGGTCTTGAGAGGAAAGCGCCCGCGCCGCGGCTGTCTCGTCGAGTGCGAGATCGAGCGGATATTTGCGCCGCAGCGTTGCCGTCAATGCATCATGCGCAGCGGCGCGCGCAGCCGCCCCGGCCGCGCTCACGACCACGGACCGCGCCGCGGCGTTTCCTGTCCCATCGCGGCCGCCATGGCCTTCAGGCGCGCAATCCGTTCCTCCGTAGACGGATGACTTGAGAACAGTCCTGCAAAGCCGCCATGCAGCGGATTGATGATGAACATGTGCGCCGTGGCCGGATTGGCATCGGCGGCCGGATTGTCGATCACCTCCGCGGAACGTTCGATGCGCGCCAGCGCTGAGGCAAGCCACAGCGGCCGTCCCGAAAGTTCGGCGCCGCAGCGGTCGGCTTCGAATTCGCGGCTGCGGCTGATCGCCATCTGCACGAACATGGCGGCAACCGGCGCGAGCAGTGTCACGAGCAGCATGCCGACGATTCCAAGCGGATTGCGGTTCCGGCCGCCGAAGAAAAAGGCGAAGTTCGCCAGCATCGCCACCGCGCCGGCAATCGTTGCAACAAGTGTCATGGTCAGTGTGTCGCGATTCTTCACATGACTGAGCTCATGAGCGAGTACGCCGGCAAGCTCTTCGCGGTCCACGCGCTGCAGCAGCCCGGTCGTCACGCAGACCGCCGCGTGTTCGGGATTGCGGCCGGTGGCAAAAGCATTGGGCTGCGGATTGTCGACGATGTAGACGCGCGGCATCGGCAGTCCGGCTTTCTGCGCAAGACCTGCGATCAGGTGTACGAGATCGGGTGCACTCTGCGCATCGACCGGCTGCGCCCCGTAAAGCGACAGCACCATTTTGTCCGAATTCCAGTACGCGAAAAGATTGCTTCCCGCCGCGAACAGGAAGGCAATCGCCATTCCCGCTTCGCCGCCAATGAGAAATCCCACCACGAGAAAGAGCCCGGTGAGCGCGGCCATGAGAAGGCCGGTCCTCAGCATGTTCATCATGAAAATTGCCTTCGCCTCCGGATCGTCCTATCTGACGACGGGTGACCCCGCCGTTGATTTATGCGGGCATCGGGCCGCTTCAAGCATGAACAGTGCTCTGTCCAAGACCGGGAAAGAAACCAGAATCGCCGCACGTATCCGCGAGGCAGGCGCGCGGGCCAGGGCAGAGGCGGAGGCGCGCCGCGCGGCTGGCCAGACAAACCTTCTGCGCAAGGAAATCGGCGGCGCACACGGCCCGGAGCCCACACGCTATGGCGATTGGGAGCGCAAGGGCGTGATCTCCGACTTTTGAGGCCGGGCTTGATCCACCGCTCGGGCCGGGCCATTTAAGTGGCATCCGAATCACGGCGAGTTGCATGTTCATCCAGACCGAATCGACGCCCAATCCCAACACGCTCAAATTCCT
>DATJUM010000093.1:0-7910 GCA_035502355.1 Rhizomicrobium sp.
AGGCGGCGCAGGCCGACGATCTTCTCGCGGCACTCGCGGGCCGCACGCCCGCGGAGTGGAAGCCGCCCACCGTCGATCTTGCGGATCTGACATTGCCGGCCGATCTGCCGGTGAGCCTGCCTTCCGATCTCGTCCGCCAACGGCCGGATATTCTCGCGGCCGAGGCAACGGCCCGCAGCGCAAGCGCCGGCATCGGCGTCGCCACTGCGGCGATGCTGCCGAACATCGCGCTCAGCGGCGGTTATGGCGCAGACGCCAACACTCTCGGCAGCCTGTTTGCGGCCGGCAGCAATGCCTGGAGCGCCGGCGCGGGCGTCGCGACGCCGGTCGTTCAGGGTCCGACGCTGTGGTACAAGCGCGAAGCCGCGATCGACAGCTACAAACAGACCATGGCGCTCTATCGGCAAACGGTGCTCGGCGCGTTTCAGCAGGTGGCAGACACGTTGCGGGCGCTCGACAACGACGCGCGAACCCTCGCAGCCGAAGACCGGGCGCTCGCAACGGCGAAGGAAGCGCTGCAACTCGTCGAGGACAACTACCGGTCCGGCACAGCCAACTATCTCGACGTGCTCAACGCCGATGCGCAATATCACGAGGCCGAGATCGCCGACCTCGAGGCGCTCGCGACGCGCTACCAGGATACCGTCGCGCTCTTCGCCGCGCTCGGCGGCGGCTGGTGGAACGAGCCGCCCGGAAAAGAAACAGCCGCACGATAGGCGGCAAATTGCCAGACGATTTTTCTGCAATGGTCTCTGAGGATTGATCCTCGTCAAAGTTCGAGCGCTGGGCAGAGAGTATTCTGCGCCAAAATCGACACGGAGACAGGATCATGGCCCAGCACAACCCCAAATTTCAGTATCGGCCCGCGGCGCTCAGGAAGCGCTACGACAATTTTATCGGCGGAAAGTGGGCAGAGCCGGTCAAAGGACGCTATTTCACCGATACCAGTCCGCTCAACCGGATAGAACTCGCCGAGGTGGCGCGGTCCGGCGCGGAAGATGTCGAGTTTGCACTCTTTGCCGCTCACAAGGCTCGCGAAAAATGGGGACGCACGCCCGTTGCCGAACGTGCGCGGCTTCTGAACAGGATCGCCGATACCATCGAGGAAAACCTCGAGCTTCTGGCCAATGTCGAGACTGTCGACAACGGCAAACCGATCCGTGAGACTTTGAACGCCGATATCCCGCTCGCCGCCGACCATTTCCGTTATTTCGCAAGCTGCATTCGCGCCGAGGAAGGCACGCTCGCCGAATTGGACAACGACACGGTCGCCTATCACTTCCGCGAACCCCTGGGCGTGGTGGGACAGATCATTCCATGGAATTTCCCGCTCCTGATGGCCGCATGGAAGCTGGCTCCGGCGCTTGCAGCCGGCAATTGCGTGGTAATCAAACCTGCCTCGGATACGCCTCTCAGCCTGGCGCTCCTGATGGAATTGGCTGGCGATCTGCTTCCTCCTGGCGTGGTCAATGTCGTCTTCGGCCACGGCGCGGAGGTGGGCAAGCCGCTCGCGCGGAGTCCGCATATTTCCAAGATCGCCTTCACCGGCGAGACAAATACCGGCCGCGAGATCATGCGCTGCGCGGCCGAGACCATCATCCCCATGACGCTCGAGCTGGGCGGCAAATCGCCGAACATTTTCTTCGCGGACGTGATGGATGAAGAGGACGCGTTTCTCGACAAGGCACTCGAAGGTTTTGCGCTCTTCGCGTTCAACAAGGGCGAGGTTTGCACATGCCCCTCGCGGGCGCTGGTGCAGGAATCGATCTTCGACAAATTCATGGAGAAGGCGGTCGCCCGGGTCGCGAAGATCAGGGTCGGCGATCCGCTGGATCCCGCGACCCAGATGGGGCCGCAATGCTCGGAAGGGCAGATCGACAAAATTCTGAATTACATCGAGATCGGCAAGCAGGAGGGAGCGCGTCTCATGACGGGCGGCGAGCGCGCCTATCCCGGCGGTGAGTTCGACAAGGGCTATTTTCTCAAGCCGACCGTGTTTGTCGGCAACAACAAGATGCGCATCTTCCAGGAGGAGATATTTGGTCCGGTGCTTTCCGTGACACCGTTCAAGACACTCGAGGATGCGGTGCGTATCGGCAACGACACGCGCTACGGACTTGGCGCCGGCGTATGGTCGCGCAACGTGAACAACACCTATCGCGTCGGCCGCGAGATCGAGGCCGGCCGCGTCTGGACCAATTGTTATCACGCCTATCCGGCGCACGCGGCATTTGGCGGTTACAAGCAGTCCGGCTTCGGACGCGAGACGCACAAGATGATTCTCGACCACTATCAGCAGACCAAGAATCTGCTGGTGAGCTACAACACCTCCGCGCTCGGCCTCTTTTGAGCCCGATCGCCGATCGAGAAAGTCACCGCATATGCAGCCCGCTCCGCAAATCTGGCCCTCGGTAATCCGCGGTCATGCCGAAAACAGTGCCGCAGCCTTCGTTGTTGTAGCATCCGCCGTTTCCGCCGGCGAAAGTGACGCCGTAAAGACTGCCGCTGTCGGGCAGGATCGTGCCCTCCGGCGTTGCGCCGTCGCTGCCGCCCGCGAAGCTGTAGAGTACGGATTCGGACCAGGATCCGTTCTGCTGTGAGAGCTCGTACACGACACCGAGATTGTTTGCGCCGCCGGCTTCGGTGAGGCCGTACAGATTTCCTGTTCCGTCCGCCGCCGGGGCTGCAGCCGGCGTCTCGCCATCGGCGGCGTTGGTGAAGGTATAGAGCGGTGTTTCGGTCCACACGTGCTTCTTCGCCGGCACAAGCTCGAAGACATTGCCGGCGAGCGTCCGATAACCTGCCGTCGCGCCATAGAGATCGCCGTTCGCGTCGAGCATGAGGCCCGGCGCGGGATAGCCGCCGTCGCTGCCGCCCTGGAAGGTATAGAGCGTCGATTCCGACCAGTGCTTCTTGCTGGAGGGCGGGTGCAGTTCGAAGACGCTTCCGTAATTCGCGCCCGTGGTGACGCCGTAGAGATTGCCGTCCGCATCGAAGACCGGCGGACCCTCGGGTCCGCCTTCGAGGATGTTGCTGACGCGATAGATGACCTTTTCGCTCCACGCTCCGTGGCGCTTCGCCGGTTTCGCAAGCTCGAATCCGCCACCGTAGCAGACGTCAAGATGCCCGTTTTCTTCGCAGCGTCCGCCGAGTGAGGCGAAACCATAGAGATTGCCGTCGTTCCCGAACACGATTCCATTGGGCGACCAGACGTCCGGCTTGCTGGTCTCCTCCGCGCGGGTGTCGTCCGCACGGGTCTTGGTGGTAAAGGCGTAGAGAATTTGTTCCGTCCAGCCATGCTTCCCGGATGACAGCTCGAACACGGTTCCACAGCCTGATCCCGCGCCGCAATTGTCGCTGCCGCCTTCGAGCGTGGTGCCATAGAGATTGCCCTGGGCGTCCATGATCAGGGGCACATCCGGATATTCCCCATCGCCGCCGCCCTCGAAATCGTGAAGCACGGTCTCGGCCCAGCCGCCGCCCTGTTGCGGCGACAGTTCGAAAACAGTGCCGCAACCCGATCCGCCGCAGCCCGTACCACCGCCGGCGCTGGTGGTGCCGTAGAGATTGCCGGCGGCGTCCGCGACCAGGCCCGCATTGGGCTGCGCACCATCGCTGCCGCCGCCGAAACGATAGAGCACCTGCTCCTGCGGCGTTGCCGCACAAGCCGGAAGCGTCAGGCCTGACACAGCTCCACACACAAAAAGCGCGGAAATTCCCGTTATCCTGATTGGCATCGCATCAATTCCCTCACCACTACCCGCTGAGACGCTATCACAGGGTGCCGCCGCGCGCGAGCTGTCCCGGACTCCGCGCCATGAGTGCCGGAATTGATCCTCGTCAATGTTCCGCGGCAGCGGGAAGGGCAGGTTGCGACGAAATCGGCGAGGAGATTTGCCATGAAAGCGTTTGTGTACCAGGGACCGGGGAAGAAGGCGCTTGAGGATCGGCCCGTTCCCGACATCACCGCGCCGACGGATGCCATCGTCAGGATCGTCAAGACGACGATCTGCGGCACGGACCTGCACATCCTCAAGGGCGACGTGCCAAGTTGCATGCCGGGCCGCATTCTCGGGCACGAAGGTGTGGGCATCGTCGAGAAAGTCGGCGCGGCAGTCGGCTCGTTCCGGCCGGGCGACCGGGTGATCGTTTCCTGCATCTCCTCCTGCGGCAAATGCGAATACTGCCGGAAGGGCATGTACTCGCATTGCACGACGGGAGGCTGGATCCTCGGCAACACCATCGACGGCACGCAGGCGGAATATGTGCGCACGCCCTATGCCGATACGAGCCTTTATCACATTGCGGAAGGCTGCGACGAGGAAGCGCTCGTGATGCTGAGCGACATCCTCCCCACCGGGTTCGAATGCGGCGTGCTCAACGGCAAGGTTCAGCCGGGGGCGACCGTCGCCATTGTGGGCTCCGGTCCCATCGGACTCGCCGCATTGCTCACCGCGCAGTTCTACTCGCCGGCCGAAATCATCATGGTCGATTTCGACGACAACCGCCTCGAAACGGCCCTGCGGTTCGGCGCGACCGCGACCATAAACGCCGGCCGGGAAAACGCGGTTGAAAAGATCATGAAGATGACAGGCGGCCGCGGCGTCGACACAGCAATCGAGGCGGTCGGCGTGCCTGCGAGCTTCATCACCTGCGAAGATATCGTGGCGCCGGGCGGCATCATCGCCAATATCGGCGTGCACGGCACGAAGGCCGATCTCCACCTGGAACGCCTCTGGGACCGCAACATCGCGATCACCACGCGCCTTGTCGATACGGTCACCACGCCAATGCTGCTCAAGACCGTGCAGGCGCGGAAGGTAGAGCCGAAACGGCTGATCACCCACCGCTTCAAGCTCGACCAGATTCTCGACGCCTATGAAACTTTCGGGCACGCGGCGGAGAGCCACGCGCTCAAGGTTATCATCGCGGTCTAGGATGGACAGGGGCGTGATCGGTATAATAACAGAGCGATTCGGGCAGGGCGGATGTTTCCGAGACGTTTGCGCGGCGAAATCATTATTTTGCTGTGCGCCAAGCTGGTGGCACTGACTGCGATCTATTTCCTTCTTATCGCACCCGCGATCCGCCCCGAACCCGACGGCGCAGCCATGCGCGCCCATCTTGTCGACGGCCATACACCATAGGACACTGATCATGGACATCGTCGAACTTTCGCGCCTGCAATTCGCCGTCACCGCGCTCTACCATTTCATCTTCGTGCCGCTCACGCTCGGGCTGTCGATCCTGCTCGGCATCATGGAGACGGTCTATGTGATGACGAACCGGCCGATCTGGCGCGATCTGGTGAAATTCTGGGGCGTGCTGTTCGGCATCAATTTCGCCATGGGCGTGGCGACCGGCATCACCATGGAATTCCAGTTCGGTACCAACTGGGCCTATTACTCGCATTACGTGGGCGACGTGTTCGGCGCGCCGCTCGCCATCGAAGGCCTGATGGCGTTTTTCCTCGAAGCGACGTTCGTGGGACTGTTCTTCTTTGCCTGGGACAGGCTCTCGAAGATCCAGCATCTCATCGCCACCTGGGCGCTCGCGCTCGGCACCAATCTTTCGGCGCTGTGGATCCTGATCGCCAATGGCTGGATGCAATATCCCGTCGGCGCGCGGTTCAACGCCGATACGATGCGCATGGAAGTGGCCGATTTCACGGCCGTGCTGTTCAATCCCGTCGCCCAGGCGAAGTTCGTGCACACGGTGAGCGCCGGCTATGTGACCGGATCTGTTTTCGTGCTCGCCATCAGCGCCTGGTATCTGCTCAACGGACGGAACGTAGAGTTCGCCAGGCGTTCGATGACGGTTGCCGCAAGCTTCGGGCTCGCTTCGGCGCTGTCGGTGGTCGTGCTCGGCGACGAGTCGGGCTATACCGCCGGGCTCAACCAGAAGATGAAGATCGCCGCGATCGAGGCGATGTGGGATACGGAGCCCGCGCCCGCATCCTTCACTGTCTTCGGTCTTCCCAATCTCGCCACCCATCACAATGACTATCAGGTGACGGTGCCGTGGGTTCTCGGCCTGATCGCGACGCGCTCGGTCGACAGGCCGGTACCCGGGATCAACGACCTGGTCGGAGAAGCAAACAAACGAATCCACGACGGCCTTGTCGCCTATGGCACGCTTCTCGACATCAAGAAAAATCCGCATGATGCGGTGCTGCGCGCAAAACTCGCCGCTCATGTCGGCAATCTCGGCTACGCGCTGCTCCTGAAGCGCATCAGGCCCGATATCCAGAACGCGACCGAGGCCCAGATCGCAGACGCCGCCAGCAGCACGATTCCGGATGTGCCGGTGCTGTTCTGGTCGTTCCGTTTCATGGTTGGCTTGGGTCTGTGGTTCATCGCGCTCTTTGCGATCGCATTCTGGTTCTCGGCCAAGCGGCGTCTTGACCGGCATCGGTGGTTTCTGCGCGCGGCGCTCTGCACGCTGCCGCTGCCCTGGATCGCAGCGGAACTCGGCTGGATCGTCGCCGAATACGGCCGGCAGCCCTGGGTGATCGAAGGCGTGCTGCCGACGGCGCTCGGCGTGTCGTCGACCGATGCGGGCAACGTGCTGTTCAGCCTCCTCGGATTCGCGCTGTTCTATTCGCTGCTGCTCGTTGTCGATCTCTATCTTCTCATCAAATACATCCGCCTCGGGCCCTATCCCGCGGGATCGACGGCGGCGGATGTTCCCGGCTTGGCGGACGCGGCGGCGGCGGAGTAATGACAATGAGCGAATATGAAATCCTGCGGCTGATCTGGTGGGCGCTGCTCGGCATTCTCCTGATCGGCTTTGCGGTCATGGACGGATTCGATCTCGGCACGGCAGCGCTGTTGCCTTTCGTCGCGCGCAGCGACATGGAGCGGCGCATCGCCATCAATACCGTTGGCCCTGTGTGGGAGGGCAACCAGGTGTGGTTCATCCTGGGCGGTGGCGCGATCTTTGCCGCGTGGCCCGCGCTCTATGCGGCGAGCTTTTCGGGTTTCTACCTCGCCATGTTTCTGGTGCTGGCGGCGCTGATCCTGCGGCCGGCCGGATTCAAGTATCGCAGCAAGGTGGAGAATTCCGTCTGGCGGAGCTTCTGGGACTGGGCGCTGTTCGCGGGGGGCGTGGTGCCGTCGCTCGTCTTCGGCGTGGCGTTCGGCAATCTGTTCGAGGGCGTGCCGTTCGGATTCGACACCGATCTGCGCTTTCATTCGACGATCACGCTGATTTCTCTGCTCAATCCGTTCGCGCTGCTCACGGGTCTGGTCAGCCTTACGATGATCGTGCTGCATGGCGCGGCGTGGCTGAACTGCAAATCCGAAGGCGCCGTTCAGGCGCGGGCGCGGGCGATCATGCCCTATGCCGCGCTTGTGTTCGGAATATTGTTTGCGGTTGCCGGTGTCTGGGTCGCGCAGCTCGATGCCTATCGCATTACCAGTGTGATGGCGCATGACGGTCCGTCCAATCCGCTGTTGAAAACCGTCGCGCGCGCGCCCGGCGGCTGGCTCGCAAATACCGAGGCGCATCCGCTGCTATGGCTGACGGTGGCGATTGCCTATGCGGGCGCGGCTCTCGCGGTGTTGCTGCGCAGGCGCCCAGGTCTTGCCTTCGTCGCGTCGGCGCTCGTTCCGCTCGGCACCATCGCAACGGCAGGCACGGCGCTGTTTCCGTTTCTGTTGCCATCATCGAGCGATCCGCGCGCCAGCCTGACGGTATGGGATGCCTCATCGAGCAAACTGACGCTTGCCATCATGCTGGGCGCGGTCGTGATCTTCCTGCCGATCGTGCTTGCCTATACCGCCTGGGTCTACCGCGTGCTGCACGGCAAGGTGACGCCGGCGATGCTCGAGACCAACCGGCAGGCTTATTAGGAGGAGACCCCATGTGGTATTTCGCTTGGGTGCTCGGTCTCGGCCTCGCCTGCGCTT
>DATJUM010000094.1:0-25485 GCA_035502355.1 Rhizomicrobium sp.
CTTCAAGATCCTGCGCGAGGGCTGCGAAATCGAGGCCGTCATTGACGAGGGAACTGTCAAAGCGGGAGGGCGCGAAGAATCGATCCATGAGATTGAGCTGGAACTGAAGAACGGCCGGTCTGGACCGGCCTTTCGCCTTGCCATGGAGCTGCTTGAGCGCCATGCCTTTGGGCTCGGCTGGGAAAGCAAGGCCGACCGTGGTTATCGCCTGCTGACCGGCTGTGGCACACCGCCGCGAAAGGTGCGCGCTGCGCCGATCCCGCAGGACGCTGCGCTGGGCGAGGCGCTGGCCTTGGGGACCACGACAGCGCTCCACGGATTTGTGGCAAATCTCCCAGCTGCGCATGCAGGAATCCCCGAAGGCGTTCATCAGGCGCGCGTTGCCCTGCGCCGGGTACGCAGCGTGCTCGTATTCTATGCGCACTATCTGGAGCCCTGCGCCCGTGAGCGATACAACAATGCCATACGCGAGATCGGGGCAATTCTGGGCGCGGCGCGCGACTGGGACGTTTTTATTGACGAAGCGCTTCCCGCCGCCGCCAGTGCGGGCGTTCCTGCCGACTGGGTCGTCGCGCTGAACGACGCGGCGGATATTCAGCGTAAAGCCGCGCATGCCGCTGTTCGGGAAAAACTGGAAAGTAAGGCGCCGGCGGAGTTGATTCTGGGACTTGAGAGTTGGATCAGCGAGCCCGCCTGGGCAACGGATTCGACGAAGATATCGCGCACGCCCGTCCGAAAACTCATGCCCAAGCTGCTTGACCGGCTCGCGTGCAAAGTCGAGCACCGCGGACGGCATCTCGCGCGCCGGTCCGCGAACGAACTCCACCCACTGCGCAAGTCCCTCAAGAAACTGCGCTATTCCGCCGAAAACGCATCCGAGCTCTATCGAAAAAAGAGCGTGAAGCGCTATGTCAAATCCTGCAAGAAGCTTCAGACCATTCTCGGCACGATCAACGACGCGCAGGTCACGACCCGGCTCCTCACGAAAATTGCGCCGCTCGATTCGGCGGCCCTCGGCGCCGCCGCCGGCGCGATGCAGAAGTGGAACGGGGAGAGACGGGCCGCCGTCAGATCGGACCTGAAAACCGCCTGGCGGAAGCTGAACGGCACGGATCCGTTCTGGAAATAGCCGGATTTGCCCTCGCTTGTCGGCAGGGAGCGTTGCGGCTATGTGTGCCGCGCGACGACTGACACCGGTTCCATGCGACATCTGAAATTTCTCCCCGACGAGACGAATATCGATTTCATCGGCTGGCGCTATTACGCGTTTGCGCTTGACGGCCTGCTGATGCTTGCTGCGATCGTCTCCCTCGCGATCCAGGGGTTCAATCTCGGCATCGATTTCACCGGCGGCGTACTTCTGGAAGCCAAGTCGGCGCAGACCATCAACATCGGCAAGGTGCGCAGCGAGATCGTCCATCTCGGCTTTCCCGAGGCCCAATTGCAGTATTTCGGCGGCGGCGAATGCGACAGGCCGGTCAATTCCTGCGTGCTGATCCGGTTTCAGCCGACGGCGGCGCATCCCGGCGAGTCGGCAGTCAGCCTGATCAAGGCACGGCTCGGCGGCGAATATTCATTCCGTCGCGCGGAGGTCGTCGGCCCGAAGGTGAGCCAGGAGCTATTCTCCGACGGTGTAAAGGCCACCATCCTCGCCATTGTGCTCATTTCCATCTACGTCGCCGTGCGTTTTGAGTGGCAGTATGGGGTGGGTGCGTTGATCGCCACGGGGCACGACGTGTTCGTGACGGCCGGGCTGTTTTCCTTCACCCAGATGGAATTCTCGCTCAATTCGGTAGCGGCGCTTCTGCTGCTCGCCGGCTATTCGATCAACGACACGGTGGTGGTGTTCGACAGAATCCGCGAGAACAGGCGGAAGTACAAACGGATGGGGCTCAAAGAGCTCATCAACCTGTCGACCAACCAGATCGCCACGCGCACGACGCTCGTTTCCGCGGCGACCGCGCTTACCATGCTTCCTTTGTTGTTCTTTGGTGGACCGGAACTGTTCGGCTTCAGCGCTGCGATCCTGTTCGGCATTCTCGTCGGCACGTTCTCTTCGACGTACGTGGCCGCTGCGTTACTGCTTTACCTGCCCGCACTTGGCGGCGGCGGCGTCCGCGAGGAGACGGCGGTCGCCGTCCGGCCCGATAGCTCAGAACGGGTTCAATGACTGCTGCCGCGTGTAAGTCAGATATCCTGCGTTGACACCCGCCCGCAGCCCGATTCCCGTTCGCATCGGCGCAAGCGTTATGCCGTCTGCCCGCTGATAATTCACTCCGATCCCCGCGATGAAATAATAGCTGCCTTCGATACCGGGGAATTTCTGAAACAGCCGATCAGCCCGGCGGAGGTTATAGACAAGCGTAAAGCACTTCGAAGCATTTCCGCCTATGTCGAAGCCCACGGACGGGCCCTGCCAATAGACCTTCATCGGCTCTTGCCCTTTGCGAATAAGCCAACCCGACCCATAGCGCAGTCCTACCACAAACGCGCCCGATCCCTCCTCACCCTTGATATAGGCATCGGGAAGCCCCTGTTCGGCGAAGATTCGCTCGACGGCCTTGGCAACCGCGGCAGTCGTGGTTCCGAAGAAATCCGAGGCAGCCTGTACGACCTCGTTCTGGGTAAACGTCGCGTCGTCCTGAGCCTGTGCCGGGAACGCAAGAAAAACGACGACAATTGCGGAGAACAGAATTGCAGGTATTTTCCGCGGCAAGTGCATGAGGCCCTCCTCAGGGTGCCGAGATCGCGTTGTTCAAGGCACGCCATTCGGTTCAGGTATTGGACCGAGTCGATCCGCAGTTGATGACCGAAAGAAGGCAGAATGCCGATGCCGAACGAAGATCTGGGACGCGGAAAGAAAGTGTTTGGACTGGGCGCATGGGGCTGGTTTGCCATCATCGCGTTGCTGGCACTGCTCGCCGCGGCGATCTGGTATTGCGTCCATGCCTGGGGAGAGGTGGCAGGGAGCGGAATTTCGACGGTCGGCTGGGTCTTTCTCGTTCTCGGCGTAACATTGACCATTGTGCTGGGCGGCGGCCTCATGGCGCTGCTGTTCTATTCCAGCCGCAAGGGCAAGGATTTCTAGTTTGACGACGTTCAACCGCGTCCGCGCGCCACAAAGAACGGATTGGCAAATCCCTCTTCCGTTTTTCCATAGACAAAGGGTCTGCCGTCAATGGTGAGCACGCTTCCTCCAGCGGCAGAAAGTACAGCGTGTCCCGCCGCGGTATCCCACTCCATCGTGCGGCCGAGCCGGGGATAGATATCCGCCTCGCCCGCGGCGACAAGGCAGAATTTGAGCGATGAGCCTGCGCTGACGAATTCCTTCACGGGAAAGCGGGCAAGATATGCTTCGGTGTTGTGGTCCCGGTGCGAACGGCTCGCGACGGCGACAAGGCCGTCACTCGGCGCGCGCCGCGCCTGGATGGCGCGAATACGCTCGAAATTGGGCGCAGTGCCCGGTTCGGTAACAAGCTCGAACGCGCCCGACGATTCCTCCCCCAGGAACAAGCGGTTTTTTGCGGGTGCGAATACGACGCCGCGCACTGGCCTGCCGTCGAGAATTTCCCCGATATTGACGGTAAATTCTCCATTCCGGCTCAGGAATTCCTTCGTTCCGTCCAGTGGATCCACCAGAAAAAAGTGGCGGCCGATCACCGTGATCCGGCCACTCGCCACCTCCTCTTCCGCAATGACCGACACGCCGCGCGCGCAGAGACCAAGTTCGCGCAAAATGAAGGCCTCCGCCTCTTCATCGGCGTCGGTTACCGGGGAATGATCCTCCTTGCGACGCGCTTCGATGTCTTCCACGGCATAGTGGCGAAGGAGTATCTCTCCCGCCTGGCAGGCGATGGCGGCAAGCTCCAGCGCGGCGCTGGTTGGATGGGAGGCCATGAATTGTATCCCCTTAAGTCTTCCTTAAGCCGATCGGCGCATCGTGAGGAAATGGCAACCAAGACGAGCCCGGAGAGGCCCTGGAAATGAGCGATCTCGATTTCGCGGCCCTGCTTGTTTCGCGCGTGTGCCACGATCTTGTGAGCCCTGTGGGAGCGGTGGTCAACGGGCTGGAAGTGCTCGAAGAGGAGCGCGACGCTGCCATGCGCGCCGATGCGCTCAAATTGGTGACCTCGAGCGCCGCGCTCGCCGCAGCCCGCTTGCAATTCGCCCGTATCGCCTTTGGAGCGGCAGGTTCCGCCGGCGCAGAACTCGATCTGAATGAAGTCGGCCGGACTGTTTGCGGGCTTCTGGAGGGTGGCAAGACGGAGATCGCGTGGGAGGCCGCCGCCGTCAACTGGCCCAAGGACTGGGCGAAACTTCTGATGAATTCCGCACTTCTTGCGGCGGATTGTCTGCCGCGCGGAGGCCGCGTGCGAGTGACCACCACCACGGAATCTGCGGCGCCCGGGTTTTTGGTTCGGGCCGCTGGCCAGGGCGCCCGTGTGCATGAAGACGCGGAAAGAGCACTCCGCGGCGAACCTGCGGGCTCGCTCGACGGCCGCAGCATACAGCCCTGCCTCACCTATAAGCTGGCGCGACTGCTCGACACCGAACTGACGGTGACGCGCAGCGAAGGCGTCGTAGAGATTACTGCGGGCTGAACCCCTTCCTTTCTGCGCTTTGCGAGAATGTGGCAGTCCGGCGCGGATACCGCTTCGCTTTCGGGAAGGCATTGAACCATCACGCTCTTGTGTACGGGAAAGAGCGCGGCACGGCATGCCAATCTTGATATAACACGGCCGGGAGAAACGTTCTCGAAGGCCGAACGCACGTGCGGCGCCATGGCGCGAGCCCGCATCAGCCTGTCGGTGGAACCAAGCGGAGTGCAAGGCGTTCGTCCGGCGCGCGAAGAAGCGGCTGGGTGTCGCAGATAAAAAGAAATATTATGGGAATTGTAGAGAAAAGTGAGAAATCCGTCAGCAAACAGGTCCTGGGGGCGAGTCCCGGGAGGTACAGCATCAGGCTCGCTACTCGAATCGAAAGGCTGGACCGCGCCGAAAAAGCATGATTACCATGTGTGACAGATTGGATGTGTACGCCGCTGCCCGGGCGGCGCGTGGGGACCAACGGGTGAGTTCGAAACGTCGCAAAACCGCCCGGCGCGACTGCGCCGGGTTTCCTTTTGTCTGGTAAACTGGAACGATGGACCAACCTCTGCACGATCTCCGGCCGTTCAAGGTCGGCCACGCCCCCTCCCACCGCTTTGTCAGCATCGGGTTCGTCGCCCTGCTTCATGTGGTGGCGATCTGGGCCCTTGCAACGGGGCTGATTCAAAATCTGGCTTCGAAGCTTCCACAGGAATTCAAGGCGGAGGTGATTCCGCCGAAGGAGCAGAACAAGCCGCCGCCACCGCCGCCGCCGCCAGAGCTCCAGAAGCCGCCGCCGCCCTTCGTGCCGCCGCCGGAAATCAACATCCAGACGGAATCCAACGCGCCCACGATCACGACACAATCGAAAGTCGCGAGCCTGCCGCCGCCGCCGAAAGTTGTCGTGGCACCGCCGAAGCCGGCCGGAATCACGTCGCCTGTTGCATTAAAGGCGGGTCACGAGTGCAACAGCCGATATTACCCGCCAATTGCGCAGCGCCTCAACCAGCATGGCACCACCCTGGTTGACCTCACGATATCTGCGACGGGCGAGGTGACGGACGCGAAGGTGGCGAATTCGAGCGGGTACGACTCACTCGACCAGGCGGCGATCAGGTGCGTAACGAGCGGGAGTTGGGGTGCTTACAAGCCGGCCATGCAGAATGGACAGCCTATCGCGTCCCGAACCCAAGTCAAAATCGTGTGGCAACAGCAGTAACGTGTGGCAACAACAGCAAAGAACGCCAATAACTTGCCCATCAGGGGCCTATGACGGAGTGACGAAATCATGATCTCGAAATATCTGGCGATCGCGGCTGCAATCGCCTTCCTATCGGCGGTTGGAGCGGGGCAGGGATTTGCCCAGCAGACAAACAATCAGCCGGCTGCAGGTGCACCCGCATCGGCCCAACCCGCAAATAATGCTGCGCCAGCCGCGGGCGGCGACAACAACGCGGCAGCGCCCGCTCCGACGGACGCTGCGGCGCCGGCTGTGAAGCTCCCGACCACGCCGGCAGGTAGCAATGTGACCGGGCAGAACAATCCCTACGGCCTTTATGCGTTCGTCAAGAACGGCGACTTCGTCATCAGAGCGGTGGTGGCGATCCTCGCCATCATGTCCGTGGGCACCTGGTATATCTTCTTCATGAAATTCTGGGAGCAGTCGCGCGTGCTAAACCATTCCAAGGTGGTGGAGCGCCGCTTCTGGAGCTCGGCCAATCTCAATGAAGGCATCGACAAGCTGCCGAAGAACAGCCTGTTCCGCAGCGTCGCTGAAAGCGGTGTGCGCGCCTCTTCCGGCCAGGGTACGGGGCTCGTCAATCTCAACGACTGGATCGGCATGTCCCTGAACCGTCAGCTCGAGGAAGCCAATTCCCGCCTGCAGGGCGGCATCGCCTTCCTCGCTTCAGTGGGGTCGGTCGCACCCTTCGTCGGACTGTTCGGAACCGTCTGGGGCATTCTGAAGGCGCTGATTTCGATTGGCGTGGCGGGCCAGGCCTCGATCGACAAAGTCGCCGGCCCCGTCGGTGAAGCCCTGATTGCAACGGCAATCGGCCTGTTCGTCGCGGTGCCCGCGGTGCTCTGCTACAACTACCTTGTGCGCCGCAACAAGGTCATCAACGAGCGACTCCGCAGCTTCGCGAGCGATCTTCAGACTTACCTGATCACCAACAACAAGAAGTAGGGCGCAACGCGCAACACGAAGGACGTACAATATGTCCATCTCCGTCCACTCGGCCGACGCGGATGACGCGGAACTGAACACCACGATCAACACAACGCCGCTCGTCGACGTGATGCTGGTTATGCTGATCATCTTCCTCATCACCGTGCCGGTCGTGATCAAGAACGTTCCGGTGCAGCTGCCGAACGCCAAGAACATACCGACGACCACCAAGCCGGAAAACATTGTCATCGCCGTGGACAAGGACGACAACATCTACTGGAACAATCAGCCGGTCGATGCGAGCCAGCTGAAGGACCGCTTTGCGGATGCGCTGAGATCTGCGCTTGCCAAAGGCATTGCACTGCCCGAGGTGCACATCCGGGGCGACAAGGATGCGCGCTTCCAGGGCATCGGCAAGGTAATCCTTGCTGCTCAGCAAGCCGGCATCCAGAAGGTGGGCTTTATCACGGAACCGCGCAACGACGCATCCTAGCGGGATTGCAGATCAAAGGTAATTTGCCATGGCAATGAATGTCGGACAGGGCGGCGGCGAGAATGAGGTGATGGTGGAAATGAACACCACGCCGTTGATCGACGTGATGCTCGTTCTGCTGGTGATGCTCATCATCACGATTCCGATCCAGACCCACGCGGTCAAGCTGAACATGCCCAATCCGCATACACCGCCGCCGCCGGTTCAGCCTGTTGTGCATACACTCGGGATCGATTTTGACGGCACCATCAGCTGGGACGGCACGACGGTTCCGAACCTTCAGGCGCTCGAACCCTACTTCACGCAGATCGCGCAGGAGCAGGACCAGGACGAGGTCCATGTCAGCCCAAACCGGCTTGCGAAATATGACACGGTCGCAAAGGTGCTGGCGGAAGCATCCCGCATCGGCGTCAAGAAGATCGGATTCACGGGCGAAGAACAGTATATGCAATAGCTCCGAAAGCCGGCTGCCTGATACGCAGTCGCGCCAGATCGGCGTATCTGCGCCTCCGGAAGAAACGCGGGAGAAATCACGAATGAGTTCGACGAACCTGCGCGCAATCGCGTTGACGCTGCTTTTGGCGACCGGCTGCGCCTCCGGCTTAACGATGGTGGGGCCAATTGCCGCCGAAGCCGCGGGCGGCGTGCGCCCACAGGTCGGCAAGCCTCTCGAAGCCGCGATTGCGGCGGCCAACAGAGGAAATGCGAGCGAGGCGAACGCGGCCGTGCGGCAGGCCGAGTCGGTCAGTGGGCTGACGGCAGCCGAGCAGCAGGCAATCGCGCAGACCAAGAACTACATCGCAGCCAAGACGGGCAATTTCAGCGGCGGTGGCGGAAGTGCAACGGCGGCGGCGGCAAAATTCGCCGCCGACTACAATGCGGGGCGTTATACGGCGGTAACTGGCGAGGACGTGGATCTGCTCAAAAAGTACAACGCGTTCACGCCGCAGGATCAAATCATCGTGGCCCAGGCATATTATTTATCAGGCCGGGCGGCGCAGGCGGTGACCTATCTCAAGCCGCTGGTTTCCGGTCCTCATCCAAGCCAGGACGCTCTGAATTTGCTGCAAAGCGCCGCCTACAAAGCCGGCGACAACGATACGCTGCGCTTCGCGCTGGAAAAGCTGGTAACGAGCTACCCGTCGCAGAAATCTTGGGGAGATCTCCTTCAACTCTCCGAAAACGCCAAGGGGTTGAGAGACCGCCAAACGCTCAATCTTTACCGATTGCGCCTGCGCACGGGCACGATGAAGACAGCCGACGACTATACGACTGCGGCAGAAATGGCCTTGGAATATGGTTCAGCTGCGGAAGCCGCAAATTTCGTGCAGAAAGGACTCGACGCGAAGGTGCTGTCTGGTGACCGGGCCCAGAAACTTCTCAATACGGCGAAAGCGCAAGACGCCGAGACCCAGGCGAATTTCGCCAAACTGGCGGCCGCAGCGGACAAGGCGCGTACAGGCGATGACGCGATAAATCTCGGCGAAGAACTGTCCGGTGCGGGCCGCTTCCAGGACGCGATCAACGAAATTCAGAAAGGCATCCAGAAGGGCGCGACCGACAAGGGCGACGCCCAGATCGAGCTCGGACTTGCCTATCTCGGCGCCGGCCAGAAGGATGCTGCGATCAGCGCCTTCAACGCCGTGCCCCAGCAGGACACGAACAACGCCATGATTGCCCATCTCTGGGCGATCTACGCCAAGAACAGCCACTGATTTTCGTCAGAGGCTTATGCGGTCACCGGCTGGTTCATCGAGCGGTAGGTGCGGCTGCGCCCCAGGATGGCGGCAATGGCGAGCCCGGCCACGAAATAGCCGACGAGGTCCGTAATCATCGCCGCAAGCGTGTAGCTCGCGGGAAAGCCATACCAGTTCCAGTAGGAGACGTTCGTCGTCAGCGTGGCGCCCAGCCCGACCAGCGTTACGAATCCGACCCGCGCGACATAAGAGAAAAGGACGGTGCGGGCGAGCAGGAAGGCCGCAATCAGCGATACGACGAACTCCTTGCCGAATTC
Organism: Rhizomicrobium sp.; assembly: GCA_035502355.1. Classification (GTDB taxonomy): domain Bacteria; phylum Pseudomonadota; class Alphaproteobacteria; order Micropepsales; family Micropepsaceae; genus Rhizomicrobium. The sequence goes on from DATJUM010000094.1 coordinate 9,261, forward strand.
CACTAGGAGTGTGGTTGCCGTCATTCCGTCGCTGCCCGGCGGCCGATAGATCAGCAATCCCGACGGGTTTACTTTCAGCTTGGCTGCCTCTTCGGCCATTGCGTTGCTGTGCCGCATATCGGTCCAGGGAAAGAAGTACAGCCCCGCGCCGTCGCCGATTGCGTGGTGCATTGAGGCGAGCACCGTCGCCTCTCCGGGTATCTGGCTGAAACCGGTCTGGCCGAGCGGAAGCGCAATATGCGCAATGGATGTCCAGACGAACATCGCGATACCGCCCAAAAAACCGGCAAGAATGATCCTCATCGCAAAGTCCCCCTTCGCAAACCGCTCAGATATAGCGTCTGGAATATTTCCGCGCCACACTGTCGCAGTCCAGGCATTCGACGGATAATCATTGCCGGGACAGGCGGCGCGCGATCAGCCGAAGCGTCCGGTTATATACTCCTCGGTGCGCTTGTTGGCCGGGCTCGTGAAGAGCTTCTCGGTTGTGCCGAACTCGACGAGTTCGCCGAGAAACATGAAGGCGGTGAAATCGGAAACGCGCGACGCCTGCTGCATGTTGTGGGTGACAATGATGATCGTGTATTCGCCGGCCAGCTCGTCGATCAGCTCTTCAATTTTCGCCGTCGAAATCGGATCGAGTGCCGAACACGGCTCATCGAGCAGGATCACTTCCGGCTTTGTCGCCACCGACCGCGCGATGCAGAGCCGCTGTTGCTGGCCGCCGGAAAGGCTCAGCCCGGATTGCCGGAGCTTGTCTTTGACTTCGTTCCACAGCGCGGCGCGCTTGAGCGCGACTTCCACGCGGGCGTCGAGTTCCGATTTCGGCAGGCGCTCGAACAGTTTTATGCCATAGGCGATATTGTCGTAAATCGTCATGGGAAAGGGCGTCGGTTTCTGAAAAACCATCCCGATCTTGGCGCGCAGAAGATTCACATCATGCTTGCCATCAAGGATATTTTCACCGTCGAAGATCACCTGCCCCGTTGCGCGCTGATTGGGATAAAGCTCATAGATGCGGTTAAGCACTCGCAGGAGTGTCGATTTTCCGCAACCCGAGGGACCGATGAACGCGGTAACCTGCCGCTCGTAGAGCGGAACGGATATGTTTTTCAGCGCCTTGTTCTCGCCGTAGTAGAATGACAGGTCGTGAATGTCGATCCGCGTGCGAAGATCGTCCGGCTTCGTTTCATTCATTGCGACGTCCGTTTCGCTTCGAATATGCGGGCCATAATGCTCAGCGAGAGCACCGCGAACGTAATCAGCAGTGCGGCAGCCCAGGCCAGCCGGTGCCAGTCATCATAGGGCGACATTGCGAACTGGAAGATCACCACGGGCAGACTGGCCATCGGCGCGTTCAGATCGGTGCTCCAGAACTGATTATTCAGTGCGGTGAACAGAAGCGGCGCCGTCTCGCCCGAAATGCGGGCGATGGCGAGCAGGATACCGGTCATGATGCCCGCGCGCGCAGCGCGCCACGTCACGGTACGAATAACAAAACTGCGGGGTGTTCCAAGCGCCGCCGCTGCCTCGCGCAACGTGTTGGGCACGAGCAGCAGCATGTTTTCAGTCGTGCGGACGACGACGGGTATGACGAGGACAGCGAGCGCCGCGGCGCCGGCGATGGCCGAGAAATGCCCCATGCGAACCACGAACAGCTCATATACGAACAGGCCCACCAGGATCGACGGCGCGCTGAGCAATATGTCGTTGACGAAGCGCACCAGCACGGCGATGCGGGTGTGCCGCCCGTATTCGGCAAGCCAGGTGCCGGCGAATATTCCGATCGGCGTCCCGACGAGAACGGCAAGCGCGCTCATGACCACGCTGCCGAGAATGGCGTTCGCCACGCCGCCATTCGATCCGGGCGGCGGTGTCATGAGCGTGAACAGCGTCGTGCTCATTCCCGAAGTGCCTTCGACAATCAGCGCGCCGAGAATGAGCCCCAGCCAGCCAATTCCGAAGGCAGCCGCGGCAATCGAAAGCAGGATGAAGATTTGGTTGCGCAGACGCCGTCCCGCATAGCGCTTGCTGTTCATTGCGTCTGGCCACCTGCCAATGCTTCGAGCCTGCGCAACATGAGCTGGGCCGTCGCGAGTACAAGAAATGTGATGACGAACAGGATCAGGCCGACGGCGACCAGCGAAGACACATAAAGATCGCCCACAGCCTCGGTGAATTCATTGGCGATGCTCGCCGAGATCGTTGTGCCCGGCGCGAACAGCGAGAAGGAGATTGCATGCGCATTGCCGATCACGAAGGTAACGGCCATGGTTTCGCCGAGCGCGCGCCCAAGAGCGAGCATGCTGCCCCCGACAACCCCGCTGCGCGCGAAGGGCAGAACCACATTCCAGGTAACCTCCCATCGCGTGCAGCCGAGCCCATAAGCCGCTTCCTTCAACATCGGCGGCATGGTTTCGAAAACATCACGGGTCACGGCCGAAATGAAGGGAAGAATCATGATGGAAAGAATCAGCGAGGCTGTGAATATTCCGATGCCGTAGGGCGGCCCGGCAAACAAATCCGACAGGATCGGAAGATTATCAAAAGCGCTGATAATCCGCGGTTCGATAAACTGTTGAAAGAAGGGCGCAAATACGAAAAGTCCCCATATGCCATAGATGATCGAAGGGATTCCAGCCAGGAGTTCGATGGCAATCCCGACCGGCCTGCGCAGCGGTCGCGGGCACAATTCCGTCAGGAAAATGGCAATCCCGATGCCCACGGGCACGGCGATCAGCATGGCGAGCGCCGACGTCACGAGTGTTCCGTAGATCGCCGGCAGCGCACCGAATTTCCCGGTGACCGGATTCCAGGCCGTGGAGCTTAGAAATCGGAAACCGAACGTGCTGATGGCCGGCCACGCCCCCCGGCTCAGCGCGGCAATAATGCCTCCAAAAACCAGGAGAACGACACATGCCGCACCGAAAGCGAACCACCGGAAGACGGCATCGTCGCGGCCAAACCGCTTCAGGGCCGCAGCCGAGGGAGAAATTGTTCTGGTCACGGTCGCCGCAACGTAGGCCATGAATTGTGCTGCCCCCGGCAATTGCCAGACTGAAAACCGGGCCGAAACCTCAGACGGGCCAGCTTCCGAACAACCCTAGCACGCGAAGCGGCTGCGGCTTCTGAATCCGGCTCCCCAAGAAAGAGTGCCATGCAGCGAAACGTCCACCACACTTGTGCAAAGGTTCCGTGACAGGAAAATGCCAACGCCCGGTCGCGGGGCAACTCGGCTTTGGGTTAATCGTTTGGCAACGGTCCATTCTCAATTCTTGATACCTACACTATCCGGGAGAGGACGGTATGCCAATCCGGCGGGCGGTGAACGCCGTCATTGGCCTGATTGTTTTCTCGGCGGCGGGGCTGGCCGTTTTCGAAGCCATACGCCACCGCGGAATGACAGCCGTCTCCACTATGCTGCTCTGCGTGGTGGCCGTTTTCGGCGTGCTTCAGCTTTATATTGCACTTCTCGACGAGCGAAGGCGCGCCTGGCGACTCGAAGCCAATGCGTCGGCCCTGCAAAGCCTGACCGAAAAGCTCGAAGATTCGCTGGCAACGCTATCGGGACTAAACGCACGTTTGCACGAAAGCGAGGTTCGTTACAAAGGCCTTGTGGACGCGCAAGGCGACGCCATTTTCCGCCGTTCGCCGGACAGCCGTCTGATCTATGGCAATGACGCATTTTTCCGGCTGTTCGGACTTCACCCCGAACAAGCCATCGCACAGCCCTTCGCACCCGAACCGCATCCGGATAGCCGCGTCCCCGCCTTCGACAGCTTTGTCCGTCTTGAATCCGGCCCCAATCGCATGCGCTACGACCAGAACGTGCGCACCGCGTATGGTTGGCGCTGGATCTCCTGGGAGGACTACGCCGTCCATGATACGTCGGGGCGGCTGATCGAAGTTCAAAGCGTCGGGCGCGACATCACGGAGCGCAAGGCGCTCGAAGACGCGCTCACCGAAGCGCGCGACAGGGCCGAAGCTGCCAACCGCGCCAAATCCGGCTTCCTGGCGGCAATGAGTCATGAAATCCGCACCCCGATGAACGGCGTACTCGGCATGGCCAGGCTGCTGTCGGAAACGAAACTGCTTCCCGCGCAACGAACCTATGCCGAAGCCATACAGCAATGCGGCGAGGCTCTCCTGTCATTGATCGACGAAATCCTGGATTTCTCGCGCATCGAGTCGGGCGCGGTCGAAATCGAGCCCGGTGCCTTCGAAGTTCGCGCTGTCGCCGAAGCCACGATTGAACTCCTGGCGCCGCGTGCCCACGACAAGGGAATCGAGATCGTGGCGGTGATCGCACCCGGCACGCCCTCCGTCGTCCGCATCGATGGAAGGAAGGTGCGGCAGATCCTCACAAATTTGATCGGCAACGCCGTGAAGTTCACCCAAACCGGCGGCGTGCGCCTTGATGTCCGCGCGATGGAGGAACGGGGCCGCCAGATCCTCCGCTTCGAGATTCGCGATACGGGTATCGGCGTTCCCGCGACAATGCGGGAAGACATATTTCGCGAATTCGTCCAGGCCGACTCCAGACAATCGCGCCGTTTCGAAGGAACGGGGCTGGGACTCGCCATTTGCAAGCGTCTTGTGGAGGCCATGGAGGGAGCCATAGGCGTTGAGCCGCATGCGAGCGGCGGCAGCCTGTTCTGGTTCAGCATTCCGGCACCCGTTCTTGCCGATGCGCCGCCCAGGGAAAATAGCCGGCTCGCCGGGCATCAGGTCGCAATCATTACCCGCAACGCGATGCTCCGCGAAGGTCTCGCGGCACGAATCGAAGCGCTCGGTGGCAACGTTGTTCCGTTGGTTCCATCACAGGCAGCAGGCCAGTTCGCGTACCGCAAGCCCGACGTGATTCTTATCGACGCAGGACCCGGCGCCGAAATCGAACTGCCGGCGCAGCCCGCGCCCTGGTGCCGCAACGTAGTCCTGCTGACGCCCGCGGCCCGCGGCAAGCTCGATCTGCTTCGTGGCCTCGGCTTCACGACCTATCTCGTGAAACCGGTGCGGCAGGCCTCGCTGATCGCCCAGATTCGCGGGCTTTCGGATTTCGACGCTCGTGACCAACCGGAAAAGGCCGTGGCAACAGGCCAGAGCGATGCCAAGCGGCAGGCGCGGCGGTTGCGCACGCTTCTCGCCGAAGACAATCCCGTCAACGCCATTCTCACCCGCGAATTGCTGCAGCGTCGTGGCCATCAGGTAACGGAAGTGATTTCGGGGGAGGATGCGATCGCCGCGCTGGAACGGACGGAATACGACATCCTGTTCACGGACATTCACATGCCGGGCATGGACGGGATCGAGATGGCGCGGCATATCCGGTCGGCCGAGGCCTTCGCGGGCCGCACGCCCATTCCCATCGTGGCGCTGACGGCGGATGTCCTGGATGCCGGCCGGCAAGCATGCCAGGATGCCGGCATGGATGGATTCCTGAGCAAGCCGATCTCTCCGGCAGAACTTGACAAGATGATCGCGCGGCTCTTTCCCGAACCCGCTTGCGAAGCCGCCGAATGACCGGACCCGCGCGCGCCCGCGCGCCATTGCGTGATTATTTCAGGCCCCGCACGCTCGTGATGTTCGCGCTCGGCTTCTCGTCCGGGCTTCCGTTTCTTCTGACCAGCAACACGCTCGGCTACTGGCTGCGCGATCTCGGTACATCGCTCACCGCGATCACGTTTATTTCCTGGGTAGGTCTCACCTATTCCCTGAAGTTTCTTTGGGCGCCCATTCTTGATCGGGCGAGGCCGCCTCTCCTCGGACGGCTGGGACAAAGACGCGGCTGGATGTTGCTGGCGCAATTCATTCTCGCCATCGGGATTTTTCTCATGGCGATGGAAACCCGGAAGGACCATCTTCTTCTTGTCGGTGCGCTGGCGCTCCTCGTCGCTTTTGCTTCCGCCACGCAGGACAGCGTCATCGACGCCTGGCGTATCGAAAGTAGTGCCACCGACGACGAACTCAAACTCCTGACCTCCGCCTATCAGCTCGGCTACCGCATCGCTTTCCTGGCCACCGATGCGCTCATCCTGATCTCGGCGGAGCATCTCGGCTGGCGCCCGTCCTATATTGCCTGCGCTCTGGCAATGGCCGTGGGAATCGGTGCGACGCTTGTCGCGACCGAGCCTGTGAAAGCCGACGAAGTCATCGACAACAAGACGGCTCAATCGCCATTGTGGTCGGCACGCGGATTTCTCGACGCGGTCTGGGGACCCTTTGTGGTTTTCTTTCGGACCTATGGCTGGGTGGCGCTTCTGATGCTCGCCGCGATCAGTCTCTATCGGCTGCCCGATTTTCTCAGGGGGCCCATTACCAACCCGTTCTATCACGATATCGGCCTGTCGAAGGATTTTGTCGGCGCGGTGCGGGGTACTCTAGGCGTCGCCGCCGTTTTTCTCGGTATCGCGGCAGGGGGCGCCTGCGCGGTGCGCTTTGGCTATATGCGGGCGCTGATGATCGGCGGCGTGCTGCAGGCCCTCGGCATTGCCGCCTTTGCGCTTCTGGCCGGCCGCAATCCTGACCCGGTCTTGTTTGCTGCGGTCATGGTCGGTGACAATTTCAGCATCAGTTTCGCCGGCGTGGCACTCGTCGCCTACATGTCCAGCCTGACAAGCCTTGGCTACACCGCCACGCAATATGCGTTGCTGAGTTCGGCCTATACTTGGACCGGCAAGGTGCTGAAGGGTCCGGTCGGGCCATTTATCGAACATGTGGCTGCGCATACCGGCCTGATGCGGGCCTATCAGATCTTCTTTGTCGGTTTCGGCCTGCTCGGCATCCCCGCGATTGTCCTGTTCATGGCTTTGGCGGCACAACAGCGCGCGCCGCGCATTGCGACAGCCGGGGTGTAACCGCGGGTGGTTTGCGGAATGGCCCTGACTCCGGTACCATCCGACATGGCTGCGAAGGCCGCCCCGATGGCGGGTTTCGCTCTCGAGGGTGGCGCGCGGTGGTCAACATACACGAACCTGGCGTGTTCGAGGGTGTTCTCGGACAATGGCCTGTTCTGGCGACCGCGGGGGCGTTTGAGGTTCGTCTGGCCGAAACGGAGCCGGAAGTAGAAGCCGCGCAGCGTCTTCGCTACCAGGTCTTCTATGAAGAAATGTCGGCCATCCCCAGTCCCGCGATGCGCGAGCATCAGCGCGATTTCGACCATTTCGACGATTATTGCGATCACATCCTGGTGGTGGACCGCGCCACGGCGGATGAAGAAGGCCAGCCGCTGGTGGTCGGAACCTACCGGCTGATGCGCGACACCGACGCCGCGCGTGCCGGCGGATTTTACACATCCGGGGAATTCAATATTTCCCGTCTTCTCGCATCGGAGGCAGGCGGGCGGCTTCTGGAACTTGGGCGTTCCTGCGTGCTGAAAGCCTATCGCGCCAAGCCGATCACCATGCAGCTGCTCTGGCGCGGCGTGATGATGTATGTGGCGCGCTTTTCCATCGACACGCTGTTCGGGTGCGCTTCGCTGCACGGCACCGATGCCGACGAACTGGCGTTGCCGCTTTCCTATCTCTATCATTACCATCCGATGCCCGAGGCTGCCCGGGTGCGTCCGCATCGCGAACTTTGCGCGTCCATGAATCGGCTTCCGAAGGACACGATAGATGTTCGGGAGGCGCAGCGGGCACTACCGCCCCTCATCAAAGGCTATCTGCGCGCCGGTGCGCAGATCGGAGATGGCGCCTTTGTCGACCGCCAGTTCGGCACGACAGACGTCTTTATTTATCTGCCTGTCGTGCGAATCGAATACCGCTACCGTCACCGCTTCGGGACTGCGCGATAGCTGGGGTTTTCGACCGGTTCGAATAAGTCTCATTCTTTACTACGGCCGGGTTTGACCGGCCCCCGACTGACTCGCGCCTTTGCGGCGTGAAATCTCGCCAGCTATTCAGCGCGGCAAATAAGTGATGTCGGCCTGCGGACGTTCGCCGGCTGGTTGGTCCGCTCGAGGCCGGGGCCGGCCTGCCATTCGCGTCAAGCGTGGCGCAAATTTTCTGCGCTGGATTTTTTTTGTGTCCCTGCGTTTTTCCCTGCAGCAGGGAAAAAGGGTCCGTCCGCGTCGCTGTTGTGTTAGACTGCTTTAAACTGGCACCCGACTCTCGATGGCGTCCCAGATCAGGCCGGCAATATCCGGGCCGCCGAATCGGTGGACTTCCTGGATGCCGGTCGGTGAAGTGACATTGACTTCGGTAAGATAACCGCCAATCACGTCGATCCCGGCGAACAGGATGCCGCGGTTCTTCAGTTCCGGCCCCAGCGCCTCACAAATCTTCTGTTCGCGCTCGGTCAGATCCGTGGCTTCCGCGCGCCCCCCGACATGCAGATTGGAACGCGCTTCGCCTTCGCGCGGCACGCGGTTGATCGCCCCGGCGAATGCGCCATCGACCAGAATGATCCGCTTGTCGCCGCTGCGAACCTCCGGGATGTAGCGCTGCACGACGACCGGCTCGCGATAGAGCAGCGTGAACATTTCGAGCAGCGCGCCGAGATTCTCGTCGTCTTCCTTCACGCGGAAGACGCCGGCGCCGCCATTGCCGTAAAGCGGCTTCAGGATGATATCGCGATGCTCCATGCGGAAGGCGCGGATTGCCTCCCGGTCGCTGGTAATGAGTGTCGGTGGCATGAAGTCGCCGAACTGCGTGACGAACAGCTTTTCGGGCGCGTTCCTCACATGGAAGGGATCGTTGACCACGAGCGTGCCGGGCGCCAGCCGCTCGAGGACATGCGTCGCCGTGATATAGGCCATGTCGAACGGCGGATCCTGCCGCATGAGCACGACCCGCATCTGCGACAGCCGGCAGATGCTCGCCTCGCCCCGCGTAAAGTGATTACCCTGTTCCCGCCGCACTGCAAGCGGGCGCACCCGGGCGGTAACGACAGCATCACGGAAGGAAAGATCGCGCGGCTCGTAATAAAAGAGTTCGTGCCCGCGCCGCTGGGCTTCGAGCGCGAGCGCAAATGTGGAATCGCCCGCGATATCGATCCGCTCGATCGGATCCATCTGGATTGCCACGGTCAGCGTCACGCGTTTCCCTATTTAGCCCTGCGCCTCAGTATTGCACTACCGGCCACGCGGGCGCCAAGCATCGCGCAGATGCCGGGGCCAGATTCGATCCGACACGACGACGGTGTCGAACCGCACGCCCTTCGCCCTTAGCCAGGGTCGCTGGGCCATGAAGAGCTCCGCCGCGCGGGCAATGCGCGCCGCCTGCCGCGGAAGAAGCGCCTCCTGCGCATCCCGAAACGCATTTCTGGTCTTCACTTCTACAAAGCAAACGATTCCGCCCGGCGTACGCGCGACCATGTCGATTTCGCCGGCGCGCGTGCGCACGCGGCGGCCGAGAATGCGATAGCCTTTCAGGACGAGCATGAGCATCGCGAGCAACTCTCCGCGCCGACCCCGTCGCTCGGCGGCCCGCCGCAGCAGCACGAATCGTTCAGGCGTCACGGTCGGGCGCGTTCCCGCGCGCAATGGCGCGATTGTAGACGAGCCGGCGCGGCAGATTCAGCGCCCCGGAAACAAACTCGGCCGCTGTTCGAACGGGCATGAACGCAACCGCGCGCTCAAGCAACACGTCTACGCGCTCCCAATCGGGCAGCGCGCCAGGACCCGGTCCCACCACCACCGTGATTTCGCCCCGCGGCGCAGATTCGGCGGCGAACATATCGGCCAGTGCGCAAATATTATCGCGCCGCACCTCTTCGTGGAGCTTGGTCAATTCACGCGCCACCGCCGCGGGCCTGTCGCCAAGCACGTCGCACATATCGCGCAAACTTTCCGCAAGCCGCTGTGGAGCCTCGAAGAAGATGAGGCTGCAGGTCAGGGTCTTCAGTTCCTGCAGCGCAGAACGGCGCGCCGCCTTCGACGGCGGAAGAAACCCCGCGAACAAAAAACGGTCGGTCGGCAGAGCCGAAAGCACCAGCGCCGCCAGCGCGGCCGAAGCGCCGGGCACCGCATGAATTCGCGAGCCTGCCGCCAGCGCCGCCTTAACGAGCTTGTATCCGGGATCCGAGATCAGGGGCGTGCCCGCATCGCTGACCAGGACCACGCGCTCGCCGCGTGCCAATCGGTCCAGGATTTGAGGCCTCACCCGCGGCGCATTGTAGTCATTATAGGCGAGCAGCGGCCGCGAAATGACGTGGATCGCCAGCAGCTTGGCGGTTGTTCGCGTATCCTCGGCAACAATGACGTCACATTGGCGGAGCACATCGAGCGCGCGCAGCGTGACATCGCGGGCATTTCCGATCGGCGTTGCGGTCACATACAGCCCCGGCTCGAGCGGACTTGGCGCCGGACCGGGCGGCGGATTACGTTTGACCATACATCCCCCTTGAGTGAGCGCAGGCGAACGAGCCGATGAGAGAAAATCCGAAGATACGCCCTTCCACCGCGATCGGCCTCGTTGTCCGGCGATTTTGCGCGATCGGCTTGCTTGTGGCGACAGGAGTTTTGTCGGGCTGCGTCTCAGCTCCGGCGCCCGCGCCGAAAATTGCGACGCCGGCACCGAAGCCTCAACCGCCCACGACAATGGCGCGGCACCCGCTGACGGGAGAGCAAAGCGGTTTTCTGCGGCTGAGCAATCTGCCGCCGGGCCGGACACCGGTGCGCGTCGGTGTGTTGTTGCCGTTCTCGAACGGTTCCGCGTCGACCCGCCTGCTCGCAGCCAGCATGCTCAAAGCGGCGGAGATGGCGCTATTCGATTCCGGCAAGCATGAGCTGCTGCTCATGACAGCGGATGAAGGGGCGGGCGGCGCCGAAGCGGCGGCCGGAGCGCGCATGCTTCTTTCGGAGGGCGCCGAAGTCATAATCGGACCGCTGTTCGCCCAATCCGTCTCGGCCGTCGCCCCCGTTGCGCGCGACCGCGGCGTGCCCCTGATATCCTTTTCCACGGATCGTGCCGTTGCCGGCAATGGCGTCTATCTTCTCAGCTTCCAGCCCGAAAACCAGGTGCGGCGTATCGTGTCCTATGCCGCGGCGCAGGGGCACTCGGCATTCGCCGCACTCATCCCGGACACAGCCTATGGCGCGCGCGTGAGCGCGGCCTTTCACGACAGCGTCGCGGCCGCGGGCGGCCATATCGTCGACCTGGAAAACTTCGCCCCCGAAGCTGGTGATATTGCGGCACCGGCCGAAAAAATCGCCCGGTCGAAAGCCGACGCCGTGCTGATCGCGCAAGGCGGGCCGCTCCTGCGCGATATCGCGCCGACGCTCGCCGCCAACGGCGCGAGCAGCCAACAGGTCCAGTATCTCGGCACGGGATTGTGGGACGATCCCGCAACGGCGCGGGAGCCGAGCCTTTCCGGCGGCTGGTTTGCCGCGCCCGATCCCGATGCGGAGCGCGGTTATGAGACCAAATATCGCGCCTTGTTCGGCACCGATCCACCGCCGCTTTCGGCGCTTGCCTATGACGCCATGTCGCTCGTCGCACTTCTGGCATCGGGGCCGCCCTATCACCGCTTTACCTGGGAGGCGCTGACCGACCCCGACGGCTTTTCCGGCATCGACGGCATTTTCCGTTTCGACCCCGACGGCACATCCGACCGCGGCCTCGCTGTCCTCAGGATCGACCCCGGCGGCAGCTTCACCGTCATCAGCCCCGCACCAAGAACATTCCAGCCTTCGGGCTCGTAAGCGCCCATTGAGGAAATGCAGGATCGCCCAATAGATTTGTTACGTGCGACATCGCATGGAATTCGAAGCGCGACGAAAGACATGCGACAATGCTAGACGCGCAACAGACGTACAAGGCCGGGTGGGGGCATTTCGAAGCCCGCGAATTTGAGGCCGCCGAAACATGTTTTCGAACGGTCATCGCTTCCGATCCTGGGTTCGCCACTGGTCATTACATGCTGGGCGTCGTGCTCAACTTTCTCGGAAAATGGCCGGCGGCCGCCGATGCCTTTCAATCGGCGATCACGCTCGCGCCAAAAATGGCACAGGCCCATGCCGGACTGGGCTCGATGCTGGAGCGCCTGGGCCGCGTCGGAGAGGCCGAAGTGCATCTGCGCCGGGCAGTCGCGCTGGATCCGCAACTCAATCTCGGCCGCAACGCCCTGGCCGAACTCCTGCGCGGCGAGGGGAAGCTCGGCGAAGCGCGAGCTCTCTACGAATCGGTTCTCGCCAGATCTCCGGAGGACCGCAATGCCCGGTTCGGCCGCGGCGTCCTCAGTCTTCTCGAGGGCGATCTCGCATCCGGATGGAATGACTACGAGTATCGCGTCTCGAGGCAGCACGCGACCGGCCCTCAGTTCATGCCGCAATGGCGCGGAGAAAATCCAACCGGCAGGACGCTTCTATTGTATGCCGAGCAGGGTCTCGGGGACACGATCCAGTTTCTGCGTTACGCCACGCTGCTCGCGAAAGCAGGCGCCCGTGTGATCGTCGCCGTTCCGGGGACGCTTGTGGATTTAGCTTCGCGCGTCGACGGCGTGCAGGAGGTTATCGCCACCGACGCCACGCTGCCGCCATTCGATTTCTGTGCGCCGCTGCCCAGCCTGCCGCTCTATTGCAGGACCACGCTGGACAACATTCCCTGGAACGGTCCTTATCTTTCGCCGCCACCCGGTCGGCGCGCAGTGTTACCGCCAAATGACGCCGGCCATCTTACTGTCGCTTTGGCGTGGGCCGGCAACCCTGACAATCCTTATGATTATTTCCGTTCACTGTCCGTATCCCAGATCGCGCCGCTGCTTGATACTATGGGCGTTCGCTGGCTGATATTACAACATGGCGCGGGAGCGGAGCAGATCGAGCCACGGAGCGACATCGTCAAGCTGGGCGACCAACTCGACAATTTCTCGGATATCGCCGCCATCATCAACTCGGCCGATCTGACGATCTCGGTCGATACATCTTTTTGTCATCTGGCCGGCGCCATGGGACGTCCGGTCTGGACACTTCTTGCCTATGTGCCGGACTGGCGCTGGCTTTTGCAGCGTTCCGACAGCCCCTGGTACCCGTCCATGCGCCTGTTCCGCCAATCCTCGCCGCGCGACTGGACGGGCGTCATTGCCGCGATTTCTCAGGCTTTGGCGGAGCACGAGAAACTACGCGCATAACTGCACAGTTTATGTCCTCCTCCGCCAGAGCGGCAATGATCGTATTGAGAACGAGCCGACCTTTCGGAGTTGCGGCCAGGCGATTGCCGCGCAGTTCGAGGTGTCCATCCTCGACGAGATCGGCGATGCGGTCTGAAGAAAGACCCCTTCCCCAGCGAGTCCTGTAATCGCCGAGATCGAGCCCTTCGGCCAGGCGCAGCACCATGATCAGGTGCTCGCGCGCAGCGTCCACCGGGCTGATTTCGGTCATCTCAATTATGCCATGACCTTTGCGGGCCACGCGTGCGAGCCAGCGTTCAGGAAGCGTCTCGCAGAATGTCGCAACGCGCAGTCCATCCTTGTTGAATCGTCCATGCGCGCCCGGTCCGACACCTGCGTAGCTGCCGTATCGCCAATAAAGCAGATTGTGGCGGCATTCGTTTCCGGGCCGCGCGTGATTGGAAATTTCATAGGCGGCCAATCCTGCCCGTTCCGTCAGTTCCTGTGTCAGCTCGTATAGATCGGCGGCGGTGTCGTCGATCAGCGGCTTGAGCGCGCCCGTGAGCGCCAGCGTTGCAAAAGGCGTGTTCTGCTCGATCGTCAGCTGATAGAGCGAAAGATGATCGGTACCGAGATCGATCGCTTCCTCGAGTTCGGCGCGCCATTGTTCCGCCGTCTGTTCCGGCCGCGCATAGATGAGATCGATCGACACGCGGTCGAAGATCGATCGCGCGAGCCCGACGGCAGCCCGCGCCTGTGCAACGTCATGGATGCGGCCGAGAAACCGCAGCACGCCGTCATCGAGCGATTGAACGCCCAGAGAGACGCGATTCACACCCGCGCCGCGGTAATCGCGGAATCGTCCCGCCTCCACACTGGACGGGTTTGCTTCGAGGGTGACTTCGATGTCGTCCGCGAGCGGCCAATAGCGCGCGATCGCGTCCAGGACGGCGCCGGCAGCGCGGCCGCTCATCAATGACGGCGTTCCGCCGCCGAAGAAAATCGACGTAACAGGATTGCGAACGCAAACGAGTTCGCCGGCCACATGGGCGAGCTCGCTTTCGATCGCCTTTGTCCACGCGCTCTCTTCAATCTGCGCCCGCACATGGGAATTGAAGTCGCAATAGGGGCATTTTGCGGCACACCAAGGCCAGTGGACATAGATGCCGAAGGGCTCGGCCGTCATTCCCGGCCGCCCCGGCTCCCGAGCCAGGTCTTCAGCTTCGCAAAGGCTCGCGCGCGATGGCTGATGGCATGTTTGCAAGACGGTTCGATCTCGCCGAAGCTCTCCTGCATTCCGTCGGCGACAAAAATGGGGTCATAGCCGAATCCCTTTTTGCCGCGCGGCGGAAAGCGGAGCTGTCCATGAACCTCGCCTTCGAAGATGATGACTTCGCCATGAGCCTGCGCCAGCGCGAGGGCACAAACAAATTTTGCCGATCGGTCCGCGGCGGCCGACGCATCAAGCTCGCGTTCGACCCGGGCCATGGCGCGCGTGAAATCCTTGTCCGGTCCCGCCCAGCGCGCCGAATAGATGCCCGGCGCACCGTTCAGGGCCGCAACGACGAGCCCTGAATCATCCGCGAGCGCCATGAAACCGGATGCGTCTGCGGCCTTGCGCGCCTTGAGTGCTGCATTCTCCGCGAAACTGGTGCCCGTCTCTTCAGGCTCGGAAAGGCCAAGTTCCGTAGCACTTTTCAATTCGAATCCGAAGGGTGCCACGAGTTCGCCGATTTCCCGCAGCTTGCCGGGATTGTGCGTTGCCAGGACGAGCGTGCGCGACCCGCTCACGCCAGCGCCTGTCTCTGCAATTCCATTAGCTCCGCGATTCCTTTGCGCGCCAGCCTGATAAGTTCGCCAAGGGTTTCTTCCGAAAACGGCGCGCCTTCCGCCGTGGCCTGCACCTCGACCAGCCCCCCTGTGCCGGTGATGACAAAATTGGCATCGGTCTCCGCGGTCGAGTCCTCGTTATAGTCGAGATCGAGAACCGGCGTGCTTTGCCACACGCCGCAGGATACCGCCGCAACCTGGTCCCTGAGCGGCGATCTCGAAAGCATCCCGGTTTTCGTCATGAAGGCGAAGCATTGGCTGAGCGCCACGAAACCGCCGGTGATGGAAGCCGTGCGGGTCCCACCATCGGCCTGCAGGACATCGCAATCGATGACGATCTGCCGCTCGGCCAGCCCGGATAGATCGGTGATGGCGCGCAGCGAACGCCCGACAAGGCGCTGGATTTCCAGCGTGCGCCCCGATTGCTTGCCTTGCGCGGCCTCGCGCCGGGTGCGCTCATGCGTCGAACGGGGAAGCATGCCATATTCGGCCGTCACCCAGCCTTTTCCGCTGCCCTTCAGAAAGGGCGGCGCCTGTTCCTGCAAACTGGCGGTAACCAGAACATGCGTGTCACCAAATCTGGCGAGGCAGGATCCTTCCGCATGCCGGGCTATTCCGGCTTCCAATGTAATCTTGCGCATCTCGTCGGCAGCACGCTTGCTGGGCCGCATGGCATCCCTTGAAGTTTGGGGTGGCTGCCGCTAACTAGCCTTGCTGTCCGATGGGCGCAATGCGGACATTATGCCGGAAAAATATTAAGCAATTTCAAGAGCTTGGACGTGGAACAGGGGCCGATCGATTCAACGCAGGCGCGGTTGCTGGTGAGCGACCTGGGCGAGCGTCCGCGCGAGGTATTTCGTCACCTTGTGGATGCGTTCCTGGCTTCGGGCGAGCCGGTGGGCTCGCGCACGCTGTCGCAGCTTCTGCCGCACTCGCTGTCGCCGGCTTCGATCCGCAATGTGATGTCGGACCTGGAAGCGATGGGATTGCTGTGGTCGCCGCATACCAGCGCCGGCCGCGTTCCGACGGACAAGGGCCTCAGGCTGTTTGTGGACGGGCTGCTCGAAGTTGGCGACCTTGCCCCCGAAGAGCGTGCTGCGATCGAGGCAAGAATCAGCCGCACGGGCCGCGGCATCGAGGATGTGCTGACACAGGCGACGATGATGCTTTCGGGCCTCTCGCATTGCGCGGGTCTCGTTGTCGCTCCAAAGCAGGACTCGACGCTCAAGCATGTCGAATTCGTGCCCGTGGCTCCCGGCCGCGCGCTGGTGATCATCGTTTCGGAAGACGGCCAGGTCGAAAACCGTCTTATCGAAACGCCATTGGGATTGCCGGTGTCTGCGCTTGG
>DATJUM010000095.1:0-24701 GCA_035502355.1 Rhizomicrobium sp.
CGCCCGCGGATCGCGTACCTTGCTGAAATAGCTCTTGAATTTGCCCATCTGGCTCCCCTTTCGAATCGGGAGCCATCTTCAGAATCCTGTTCGCGAGCCAGCGCAACAGGCCTACAAAAGCCAAAAGCGATTCCCCTGCCCTGCCGGGGAGGTCATTTTGAACGGATGGGAGCTTGTTCCTGGGGCTGGCCGATGGCTTGGAGCTCGGGCGGCACACCCAGGGCGGTCTCGACCCTGTTTAGCTAATTTTATTACAAATTTTGTTGTCGGGGGACTTTGGTCAACCCGCCACGATGTATTCGCGCAACGACGCCGCCTCGCGGACGGTCTCCTCAATGCGGGATTTCACGACATCGCCGATCGAGACGATGCCGCAGAGCCGGTTGTCTTCAACAACTGGCACGTGCCGGAAACGGCCCCGCGTCATGTCCTCCATGAGATCGTCGACCGAGTCCGTTTCGCAGCAGGTCGAAACCGTCCGCGTCATGTGCCGGGCAACGCTGTGACCCAGCGCGGCCACACTGTGTTCCGCCACTGCGCGCACGATGTCGCGCTCGGACAATATACCCGACACCACGCCCATGCCGTCGCAGACCACGACCGCGCCGATATGACGGCGCGCAAGCAGGCGGGCCGCCTCCGATAACATCGCCTCGCCGGCGATCGTCACCACGTCGCGACCTTTTTCGCGCAGAATGTGTTTCACTTGCATGGCGGAATTCCTCCTGTTGTCTCTCCCGTGAGACCTCCGCCTCGCCCAAACCACCAGCCCTCGTCCCGCGAGGCGCGTTTTATATGGGAACAAATCCTGCTCCTGCGATCGTCCGATTGCAAGCACCGCAGTGACAGACAGCATTTGTGAGAAATTTAATTACCGCGCCCAGCGGATTTCCGCCCGAACCCAGCTACGGAACGATTGGGACCATTTGCAGTTCAAAGGATACAGGATACGGAGAAACTGCCATGTCGTTGAAATGTTTGTTGGCGGGAACAGCCGTGGCCGTTGCCCTTGTGATTTCCGGAGCGCCTGAAGCGCAGCCGGCCGCTCCGCCGACAACCAACATGCCGGCAACAAGTGCCACCCTGTCGAGTCAGGAATTTGCGAGCAAGGCGGCCATAACAGGAATTTACGAGATCCGGGCCGGCCACATAGCCGAGCAGCGTTCGCGCAACCCGGACGTCGACCGCTTTGCAGCCGAGATGATTCGCGATCACAGCAAGAACAATGCGCAGCTCATGGCAACCGTCAAACGCATCGGAGGCATCCGCCTGCCTTCGAAGGTCGACCACGAGCATGCCGGGCTGCTTGCGCAACTGCGTTCGGTGAGTTCTCGGCAGTTCGACTCCACCTATGCCGAACAGCAGGTTCAAGGCCACCAGGATGCCATCGCCCTGTTCACGAGCTATGCCCGGCATGGCGAAATTCCGCAGCTGAAACGCTACGCCCGGATGACGCTGCCCGTCCTGCAGCACCATCTCGAGATGGCGCAGGCGCTCCCGACCGGATCGCGGATGGCGCGCAGCAGGTGATTATCAATATCCTGCCGGAGGAATGAGCATGGCCGGAAAACTGAGGGGCAAGAAGGTTGCAATATTGGCGACGGATGGCTTCGAGCAGGCCGAGTTGCTTGAGCCTTTGAAGGCACTCCGCGGCGAGGGTGCCGAGGTCGAAATCGTCTCTCCGAACCCCGGCAATATTCAGGGTTTCAATCACCTGAAGCCGGACAAGACGGTGCATGTCGACCGGAAGCTCGATGGCGCAAAGGCTGACGACTATGACGCAATCGTGCTGCCGGGCGGCGCGAACAACCCCGATCAGCTGCGCACGAAGCCCGAAGTGCAGAATTTCGTGCGGCGCTTTGCGGAAACGGGCAAGCCCATGGCCGCAATCTGCCATGCACCATGGATACTGATCGATGCCGGCCTTGCGAAAAACCGTCGGCTGACGAGTTGGCCGACCATCCGGCAGGATCTCAAGAATGCGGGCGCCGACGTCGTTGACGCGGAGGTCGTCGTCGATCAGGGCCTGATTACCAGCCGGGGTCCCGACGATCTGCCGGCATTCTGCGCCAAGCTGGTCGAGGAGATTGCAGAGGGGAAGCATCAGGTCCAGGCGATGAAAGCCCGCAATTCCGAACGAGCCGCAAGGCACGAGCCTATTTCTTAGCTGATTCCCAAGCCGCAAGGTTGCGGCGTCGGGAAAGACGCATGCGCATCGCGGGATATTGCGCTAGGTTAATGGCGCAGGCGAAGGGATGTCCCGCATGGCGATGCTCATTGCAGCGGCGTTGTTGTTTCTGGCGCTCCATTTTCTGATCTCTGGCACGAGACTGCGCGATGTCATCACCGAAACGATCGGCGATCGCGCTTATCTGGGGCTATTTTCGCTGGCCTCGCTCGCGGCGATCGTCTGGCTTGCGATCGGTTACAATCGAGCCCAGGCGGGCGCCGATCCGCAGCTTTTCGATCTGGGGCAAGGCGTCAGGCATCTCGGTATTCCGGTCATCGCGATCGCTTTTTTCCTCGGCGTGCAGGGGCTGCTGGTGCGCAATCCGACCAGGGTTCAGATGGGTCAGCCCACCGCGGCACCCGCAGATGTCATACACGGCGTTGTGCGCGTCACACGCCATCCCTTTCTCTGGAGCGTCGTAATCTGGTCGGCATTTCATCTGGCTGCCAATGGCGATGAAGCTTCCGTGATCTTCTTTGGCACATTCTTTCTGGTGTCCCTCTTCGGAACTGCATTCATCGACGCGAAGCGTCGGCGCAAGATGGGCGCGGCCTGGGAGGCATTCGCAGCAAAGACCTCGAATATTCCCTTCGCCGCCGTCATATCGGGCCGCAACACACTCAATTTCACGGAAAGCCTTGGCTGGCGATTCTGGGCTGCAGTTGTTGTGTTCGTTGCCGTGCTGTTCACGCATTATCACCTGTTTGGTGTCTCGCCCTTCCCCGGCGGTTGGGTGCCGTTTTAGCCGGGGGAGCTGCCGCGAACCCGCATGGCCCGGGTTTTGTGTGTGACATTTTTTTTACAAGCGGGTAAGCTATCCTATATTAACTTCATCTTCGCTTCGACCGGACCATTCTGGCGCGGGCAGATTGAAAGAACCTTCCATGTCAGCGGCGGCGATGCGACAGCCGGTCGATCTTGAACATCTTTCCCTGTATACGGGCGGCGCGGCGGATATCAACGCCGAGGTGCTGGAGCTGTTTGTGCGCCAATGCGCACAGGCCCTCGTCCGCCTTCATAACCTGATTGAGGCACGGGATACCAAAAATTGGCGCGACACCTTGCACACGCTGAGGGGCTCTGCGCTTGGCGTAGGCGCGTTCTCGCTGGCTGAGAACCTGGCCATGGCCGAAGCCGTCAATCCCGCGCTTGCACCGGCTGCAGCCGCCGCCGCGCTTGAATCGGTCAGGTCGGGCTCCAACATGGTGAGCACGTTCCTCGCAGCCTATCGGCGCCGCTAAGCACTGTAATTGCGGGATATTTCGCTGTTTACCGCGGTTGCGAGGGCGTCCCTCCCCACCTATAAGCCGCAGGCTTCAGCAACGCAGTTCACGGAATGGCAATCGAAACGGATGTCGCGATCTTAGGCGCGGGGCCCTGTGGCCTGTTCGCGGTCTTTGAACTCGGCCTGCTCGATCTGAGGGCCGAAGTGGTCGATATACTCGACCGTCCGGGCGGGCAGTGTACCGAGCTCTACCCCGAGAAACCGATCTACGACATTCCGGGCCTCCCGATCGTCAACGGGCAGGAGCTGACAGACCGGCTGCTCGAACAGATCAAACCCTTCCATGCCGGTTTCCATCTCAGCCAGATGGCAAATGGCCTGAAGCGCCTCGATGACGGCCGGTGGCAGCTTTCGACCGACGCCGGCACGGATATTGTGGCGCCGGTCGTCGTGATCGCGGCGGGAGCCGGCAGCTTCGTGCCCAAGCGGCCGCCCATCGCCGGCATTGATGCCTATGAGGGCAAGAGCGTCCATTACGCCGTACGAAAAATGGATGCCTTCCGCGATCGCGATATTGTGATCGCAGGCGGCGGCGACTCGGCGCTCGACTGGACGCTCAATCTTGCCCCCGTCGCCAGGAGCCTGACCCTGGTGCATCACCGCGACGGATTTCGCGCGCAAGCCCACAGCGTGAACCGGATGCGCGAACTCGTTGCCGAGGGCAAGGTCGCTTTCCATGTCGCGAGCATAAAGGGGCTGCACGGCGCGAACGGGCGATTGGAGGCCGTTACGCTTTCGGGCGCCGACAAAAAGGAATGGGTTCACGCCTGCGATTCGCTTCTTCCGTTCTTCGGTCTCACAATCAAGCTTGGCCCGATCGCGGAATTCGGACTGAACCTGCATGAAAACCTGATTCCGGTGGATATGGCCCGTTTCGAGAGCGCCACGCCGGGCATATTCGCCATCGGCGACATCGCCACCTATTCCGGCAAGCTGAAACTCATTCTGTGCGGCTTTCACGAAGCGGCATTGATGGCGCAGGCTGCATTTCACGTGTGCCGGCCGAACGAGAAGCTGCGTTTCCAGTACACGACATCGTCTTCCAGCCTGCAGAAGAAACTTGGTGTGGCATGAAGATTCTTGCGACCGATCGCAACGGCCAGGAGCACGTGCTCGAGGGCCGCAATGACTGGAGCGTGATGGAGATCCTGCGCGACGCGGGCCTGCCGGTTGCAGCGGAATGCGGCGGCGCCTGCGCCTGCGCCACCTGCCATGTCTATGTCGACCAGGGATGGCTCGACAAACTGCCGCCGCGCAGCGACGCGGAAACCGACATGCTCGACATGGCCCTCGCGGTCGAGCCGAACTCGCGGCTTTCCTGCCAGATCGTCTGCAAGCCGGAACTCGACGGCATCAAGGTCACAATCGCGCCGGAGTAATCACTCCCGATCCGGCATCAGATGAGCCACACGAGCAGGAACACCACCGCCATCACGGCGGCGATCGAAACAACCGTCCATGTCGTGGATGTCGCACGCAGCGAGACCTTGCCACGTGGATTGTAGGCACGCCGGCGTATGGTCGTCTGCCGCGTGCTGACGCTGAAATTCAAATGACTCATGGCTCACCCGGAAACGCGAAGCCGGTCCGTCACCGGCTGAATTCCGGGACTGCAATGTCCGGGCCACGGGCCGCGGTTTCGTTTTGATGCAGCGGAAAGACTATGAAGCGCGCCTGACTGCGGCGCTACCGCCCCAGTGCGCGCATGGCCGAATCGAGACCTGCAAGGGTGAGGGGGTACATGCGGTTCGCGACGACCTGCCGGATCAGGCCGACGGACGGCGTGTAGTCCCAGTGTTTTTCGCTCACGGGATTGAGCCAGACCACGTGTTCGTAGATCTGCGTCGCCCGCTGGAGCCAGACGACGCCGGCTTCCTCGTTCCAGTGCTCCACTGATCCGCCGGGATAGGTGATTTCATAGGGGCTCATGGTCGCGTCGCCCACGAAAATCACCTTGTAGTCATGGGGAAATTTGTGCAGCACGTCCCAGGTCGCCACGGTCTCGTTGTGGCGGCGGCGGTTGTCCTTCCACACCGCCTCGTAAAGACAGTTGTGGAAGTAGAAGAACTCCATGTGCTTGAATTCGGATCTCGCGGCGCTGAACAGCTCCTCGCATATGCGGATATGCGCGTCCATCGAGCCGCCGACATCGAAAAACAGGAGCACCTTCACGAGATTGTGGCGCTCGGGAACGAGCCGCAGATCAAGATAGCCCTTGTTCGCGGTCTCGCGGATCGTGGCGGGAAGATCAAGCTCCACCTCCGCGCCGGTCCGCGCCCATTTGCGCAGGCGCCTGAGCGCCACCTTGATGTTGCGCGTGCCGAGCTCGACCGAATCGTCGAGGTTTTTGTACTCGCGCCGGTCCCACACTTTCACCGCGCGGCCATGCCGGCTTCTGTTCTGGCCGATCCGCACGCCCTCCGGATTGTAACCCATCGCCCCGAAGGGCGAGGTACCGGCGGTGCCGATCATCTTCGAGCCGCCTTCATGGCGCTTCTTCTGCTCCTCCAGCCGCTTCTTGAGCGTTTCCATGAGCTTTTCCCAGCCGCCGAGCGACTCGACGAGTTTCTTTTCTTCCTCGGTAAGAAATTTCTCCGCAATCGCTCGCAGCCATTCCTCAGGCAGCTGCACGACCTCCGCGGCATCCAACGTCTCGAGCCCTTTGAACACATGGGCGAAGACACGATCGAACCGGTCGAGATTGCGCTCGTCCTTCACCAGCGCCGCACGCGAGAGATAATAGAACTCGTCGACCCTGTGACCGATCACACCCTTCGAGAGCGCCTCCATCAGCGCGAGATATTCCTTCAGCGTGACCGGAACCTTTGCACCGCGGAGTTCGTCGAAGAATTGAAAGAACATTGCGGCGCGTCCTGTCCTAATGCGGCTGGCCGATCCTGGTCTCGGCACCTGCGTATACGGCGCGGAGAAATTTCTGGATTTCGCCCGCATCGCGCGGCTCGGCATATTCAAGCGTGGTTTCCACAGCCCATTTGCCGATTGCCGCGCCGGTATAGGTGACGCGGTAATGAAGATCTTCAAGCTTCGCGGTTTCATAACTGCGCATGTAGACCGCCAGGGGCGGCGAATGGCTGGCCGATGCCATATTTGCCGTTCCTTCCATGATCTGTTTGCCGCCCGTGCCCTCCTGCTCGGCAAAATCATCGGCCAGCGATTGCCTGGGATCGTAGCCGCCCTGCATGGGCATAAGCGTGATCGTGCCGTAGACCCCATCAAGCGCCGAATAGGCACAGAAATCCGTGCCCGTCTGCGGATTTGTTTCACCCACTGCGTCGCGCTCGAATACCCCGATCTTCGCCGGACATACAAATCCGGACGCCACGTGCTCCTTTGCCCCCTCCGCCCCGTCGGCGAACTGGTCGCCGGCAACCGTCTGCGCGGCTGCCTGCCCACAGAGAAAAAGCGTCGAAAGCGCAATGAATGTTTTCTTCCCCCGTACGCGGGGGAGGTGTCCGAATAGCGGGCGGAGGGGGGCCGTGCCACACAAGGCCCTCCTTCGGCGCCTCGCGCCACTTCCCCCGCGAGCGGGAGAAGAAACAGATGATCGCACGATCATCCTCGTGCCTCACGGCGGGCGAGAAAGGCGAGACGTTCGAAGAGATGGACATCCTGCTCGTTCTTGAGCAGGGCGCCGTGCAACGGCGGGACGAGGCGATTGGGATCGCGCTCGCGCAGCGTCTCGGGCGAAATGTCCTCGTTGAGAAGCAGTTTCAGCCAGTCGAGCAGTTCGGAGGTCGACGGCTTCTTCTTGATGCCCGGCACTTCGCGGATCTGATAGAAAATGTTCAGCGCTTCCGACACGAGCTTCTGCTTGATGGACGGAAAATGTACATCGATAATCCGCTGCATCGTCTCGCGGTCCGGAAACCGGATGTAGTGAAAGAAGCACCGGCGCAGGAATGCGTCAGGCAGTTCCTTCTCGTTGTTCGAGGTAATCATCACGATCGGACGCAGCCTCGCCCGGATCGTCTCGCCCGTCTCGTAGACGAAGAATTCCATCCGGTCCAATTCGAGCAGCAGGTCGTTGGGAAACTCGATATCCGCCTTGTCGATCTCGTCGATCAGCAGCACCGGCCGCTCGCTCATGTCGAAGGCGTCCCATAGCTTGCCGCGCCGGATGTAGTTCTTCACGTCCTTCACGCGCGGATCGCCGAGCTGAGAATCGCGCAGCCGCGTTACCGCGTCATATTCGTAGAGGCCCTGCTGGGCCTTGGTCGTGGATTTGACGTGCCAGGTGATGAGCGGCACACGAAGCGCATCGGCCACTTCATAGGCAAGCTGCGTCTTGCCCGTGCCGGGCTCGCCCTTGATGAGCAGCGGGCGCTCGAGCGCGATGGCTGCGTTGACGGCGATGCGCAGATCGTCAGTCGCGATATAGCGTTCCGTTCCTTCGAATTCCGGGGCTGTCATTGGCATTCCGTTCGGCAGATAGCGTCGCGGCGAACCTAGGAGTGGGTTCTCGGCTTCGCAAGTCTGTCCCGGTGCTGCTAGATTGCTCCTCATGCACCGTATCGCCGCCGAGACCCTGCCCGCCGCGCTCTATCGCGACCCACTGCTGTATGAAACGGAGCGCCGGCGCATCTTCGCGCGGACCTGGCAATTGGTCGCGCATGAAACCCAGTTGCCCGAACCGGGCGCATGGTTCGCTCTTACTCTTGCCGGCTATCCCCTGATCCTGGTGCGCGGCGATGACGATCAAATCCGCGCGTTCCACAACGTCTGCCGGCACCGGGCTGGCCCGCTTGCGGCCGACGGACAGGGCCGGTGTGACGGAGCGCTTGTCTGCCGCTATCACGGCTGGCGCTATGCGCTTGATGGCCGACTCGCAAGCGCGCGTGATTTCGGCCCCGCCGGCGATTTCGATCCGCGCGCCTATGGGCTGATCGGCCTTCGGTGCGAAAGCTGGCGCGGCTTTATTTTCGCGAATATCGACCGGGACGCTTCGCCGCTGGCGGCCATTATCGCCCCGCTTGACGAGCGCGCACGCCATATGCCGCTGGAAAGCTTCCGGCCCATGCGGCTCGCAAGCCACGAAATCCGCTGCAACTGGAAAACCTATGTCGAGAACTATCTCGAAGGTTATCACGTGCCGGTGGTGCATCCCGCGCTTTATGCCGCGATCGATACCGCGCGTTATGAAATCGAGCTTTGCGGCGAGATCGTGTTTCACTACGCGCCGCCCCGCGAAGGCGCGGCCGTCAGCGGGCTGTGGGGCTGGATGTGGCCCGGCCTCGGCATCAACGGCTATGCGCACGGCCTGATGATGGAACGCATGTGGCCGCTCGACCATGGGCGCACGCGGCTCGATTATCTCTATTTCTTCCCGTCTGATCTGCCCGAAGCCGAACTGGCCGCCGCAGTCGCAGCCTCGGAGGTGACGACCGCCGAGGATATCGCCATCACCGAAGCCGTGCAGCGCAATCTCGACGCTGGAATCTACGACCGCGGCCGTCTCTCGCCGAAGCATGAGGATTGCGTCGCGCTGTTCCAGCGGCTCTACGCAAGCGCCATGGAACCGTAAGGTCGAATTTCCGTCAAGAACACAAAGAATATTGGCGCGCTTTGCGCACCCTCATCTTCGCGCTCCCAGTGTGCTTTGTGGTGAATTTTTCCGTTCGATTCGCAAAGCTGGCAGCTCGCGATAATTTGGTACAGCTTGAACAAATTGTCCCGATAATTTTGCGCCATGATCCTCGAAATGACACCCGGGGCAGACCATGGCGATTGCGCATATCTATACGGTGGCGTTCCAGGGGATCGAGGCGCGCGAGGTGGACGTGCAGGTCCATATCGCGCGCGGCAACCCCACTTTCATGATCGTGGGTCTCGCCGACAAGGCGGTGGGCGAAAGCCGCGAGCGCGTGCATGCCGCGCTGTCGGCGATCGGGCTCGCGCTGCCGCCCGACCGCATCACCGTCAATCTCGCACCTGCGGATCTGCCGAAAGAGGGAAGTCATTACGATCTGCCGATCGCGCTCGGAATACTCGCGGCCATGGGTGTACTGCCGATTCGCGAAATGGCGGGCTATGTGGCGCTCGGCGAATTGTCGCTCGACGCGGCGCTCACGCCGGTCGCCGGCGTGCTGCCGGCAGCCCTCGCGGCGTCCGCCGCGGGCCGCGGCCTCATCTGCCCGGCCGCGAGCGGCCCGGAAGCGGCCTGGGCCGGCAAGATCGAGATCATCGCCGCACCGTCGCTGATTGCGCTCATCAACCACGTCAAGGGCGCGCAGGTGCTCAACGCGCCAACGCCGAAAATCGCGGATGAAACAACCTCCATTCCGGATCTGAAGGATGTGAAGGGCCAGGAGACGGCGAAACGCGCGCTCGAGATCGCGGCAGCCGGGGGTCATAACATGCTGATGGTGGGCCCGCCCGGTGCCGGCAAATCAATGTTGGCGTCGCGATTGCCGGGGCTTCTCCCGCCACTTGACGCCCGCGAGGCGCTTGAAATTTCAATGATCCAATCGCTCGCCGGCGAATTGCGCGACGGCGCGATCTCCCGGCGCAGGCCGTTTCGCGCGCCGCATCACTCGGCATCGATGCCCGCGCTGGTGGGGGGCGGCGTGCGCGTCAAGCCCGGCGAGGTCTCATTGGCCCACAACGGCGTGTTGTTTCTTGATGAATTGCCGGAGTTCCAGCGCGCCGTCCTGGATTCGTTGCGACAGCCCATGGAGGCGGGCGAAGCCGTTGTCGCGCGTGCCAATGCGCATGTGCGTTATCCGGCGCGTTTCCAGCTGGTCGCGGCAATGAACCCCTGCCGCTGCGGATATCTCGGCGATCCTGCTCAGACCTGTGGGCGCGTGCCCAAATGCGGCGCCGACTATCAGGCGCGGCTTTCGGGCCCCCTGCTCGACCGCATCGATCTTCACGTGGAAGTGGCGGCCGTAAGCGCGCAGGATCTCGCCTTGCCGCCGCCTGCCGAAGGAACGGCCGCGGTGGCAGAACGTGTGGCCCAGGCGCGCGAGATACAGCGTCGCCGGTATGAAGGCTTTCCGTTACGCACCAATGCCGAAATAGAAGGCGAACTGCTCGACAGGGTAGCAGCGCCGGATCCGGCAGGTACCAACCTGCTGGCGGATGCCGCCGCCGCGCTGCGTTTGACCGCGCGCGGCTATCACCGCGTGCTCAAGGTCGCCCGCACCATCGCCGATCTTGCCGCAAGCCCGACTGTTTCCCGCCTCCACATCGCCGAAGCGCTCTCGTACCGGCGCGTGGTGCAGGCGCGGTGAAACGTTCGGACAAACACCCTCAAATCCGGTGCAACAGCATGAGGATAAGTATGATGATCAGGATCGTGCCCAGACATCCGATGCCGCGATGTCCATAGCCATAACCATAACCGCCGAAACGACCACTGAAGCCGCCGGCGAGAATGACGATCAGAAGGATGATGAGGATCAGTCCGAGCAAGACGGTAGCTCCAGCGCGCTTCCGCGGCGGACGATGTCATGCGCTGCGCATCATGGCAATGTGATTCCGTCCCGGGCCGCAGCGGGGGGAAGTTGAGCACGCCGAGTTTCTCAAGACCCTCCCCCTCTCGGCGTTGGACATGTCGTAATTCCGACAGAATAGCGGCAGCGACGGGACCCGTGGCGGTGCGTGCCGGTTCAAGCCCGGCAGATGGCAGTTCTGTCGGCGTCGGAAAGCGATTCAGGCGCCGCGCCGGCCGGCGATGACAAGCCCCACGCCCGCTATCAGAATGACAATGCCCGCAATCACAGGTATGTCGATATTATGTTGCTCCGTTGCATTGACCTGCAAGGGCCCCGCCCTAAACACAGGCTTCGTATCCGAATATTCAAAATGCCCAAACAGCAATGCGACGACGCCAATCGCAATGAGCAGAACCCCGATGAGAGCAATGGGCCGCATGGAATTTATTTCTCCCAGTATACCAAAGCGAAGCGCGCCGGGATCCCGATCCCGGCGCGCAGCAGCAACAGCCATCAGGCCCCGCTAATGATGCTTTGAGCTGTCGTGAAATCTGTCCGAAGCCTTATCGACACCTTCACGTGCGGCATCCGCGGCCCTGCCTGCCGCGTCCTTCACCGCGCCTTTCGCCTTGTCGGCCGCGCCTTCCGCGCGCAGACGATCATTTCCCACGGCCTTTCCGGCCGCTTCCTTGATGCTGCCCTTGGCCTTGTCCATGTTGCCTTCGATTCTGTTTTTGTCCATGAAAACGATCTCCCGAACGGGGTTGCCAAATGAAAACGGCAACACCTCGATCATAGTTCCCGGATCAAAGTTCCCGGTCTCGCCGCTTTCCGATCTAACAAATGAAAAACCGCGAGCGACGCCCTCTTTCTCTCTCAGGCCTGATCGTACCCTTATCGATACGAAGAGAGGAGCGTCGTCTCGACGGTTACCAGAGGAAACGGACAACACAGACGTGTGTTCCCCTTGTTCTGCTCCCATGGAACCCGGGAAATGGCCGGAATGAACCTGCCCGACGATCAAGAATTGCCCGGACAAGTGGGCGAAACCGTTCAGACAAATCGCCAGGCTGCACGCGGCGCACGCCAAATCCGCGGCGCGCGCGGGCTTTGACGTGCCGCCATTCCCCCTCCTCGAGGCACTGCTGACATTGCTGGCCGTCTATATGACCGTGGTCATTCTCATCGTGCAGCGCCGCGCGCAGAGGCTCGGCGACCGTCGCGAACAGTTGATGCTTCAACTGGCGCTTTCTGAGCGATCAGAAAACGGCCAAGCTTATCGCGCTTGTCGAGGAATTGCGCCGCGTCGATCCTCCGATCCGCAACCGTCCCGGCCGCCAGGCGGAAGATCTCACCAAGACCGTTGATCCGGAAACGGTGTTGGAGACGATCCTGGAAGAGCACGAACAGCTTCCCTCGGAGCAAACCAATCAAGAACCGTGATGACGTGTTGTACGTCTCCGAAATGCTGACTCGGAAAGGGGCGGCATTTCGATTCCACGCGCGGTCATGGCGTGGTATTCAACCGGACCGCTCGAGGGAACGTCATGGCCAAAATTGCCGCCCTTTTTCTTGTGGTCGTCTCTTTCCTGGCCGCACCCGGCGCCGTTGCGGCAGGGAAAATCACGGTTTTCGCGGCGGCGAGCCTCACCGACGCCTTGCGGGATATCGACGCCGCCTACACGAAGCGGACGGGAACGGCGGTTACAGAATCCTTTGCGTCCTCTTCCACGCTTGCACGGCAGATCGAAGCGGGCGCGCCGGCGCAGGTCTTCATTTCCGCCGATACCAAATGGATGGATCATCTCGCGCAGAAGGGACTGATCGGCACACGGACAGTTCTGCTCGGCAATGCGCTGGCGCTGATCGCACCGGCCGACGCCCCGGCTTCACCGCGCGGCATCGATTCCGGTTTCGACTGGCTGAAGTTCCTGGGACCCGACGGGCGCCTTGCGGTCGGCGACCCGGACCATGTGCCGGCCGGCATCTATGCGAAAGAAGCGCTGCAACATCTCGGCGCCTGGAAAAACCTCGAACCGCGGCTCGCCCGCGCCGAAGATGTGCGTGGCGCGCTGGCGCTGGTCGAACGCGGCGATGCACCGCTCGGCATCGTCTACATCACCGACGCGCGGGTCAGTGCGAAGGTGAAGATCGTTGGCGTCTTCCCGGCTTCGACGCACGAGCCGATCGTCTATCCCGCCGCCATCGTGAAAGGCGCGGATGCACCGCCCGTGGATGATTACTTCCGCTTCCTCCGCTCCGCCGGAGCCCGCGCCGTCTTCGTCCGCTACGGCTTCGCCGCGCCTTCATAGGACTGCATTCTCACTCTCAGCGCTCATGAGTCCGGAAACCGCTTTACTTACCCCCGCCGAGAGCGAAGCGCTCCTTCTCAGCCTGCGTATTTCGGCGGTGGCCGTGCTCTGCGCGCTGCCCTTCGCGCTCGCGGCCGCGCTTCTGCTCGCACGACATGATTTCTTCGGGCGCTCGCTCGTCGAAGGCATTCTTCATCTGCCATTGGCATTGCCTCCTGTGGTGGTTGGTTATTTGCTCCTTATCATGCTGGGACCGCGTGAGCCGCTCGGCGCGTGGCTCGAAACGCATCTGCACATCCGCTTCGCCTTCAGCTGGACGGGCGCGGCCCTCGCCTCCGCGCTCATTACCTTCCCATTTCAATACCGCGCGATTCGCCTCGCGCTGCAGGCGCAGGATGCGGGCCTCGCCGAAGCCGCTGCGACGCTTGGCGCCGGACCACTCGACCGCTTCGTGAACCTCATCCTGCCGCTCGCGCTCCCCGGAATCGTCGCGGGTGCGATCACGGCCTTCGCCGCCAGCCTTGGGGAATTCGGCGCGATCATCACCTTCGTGTCCAACATTCCCGGCGAGACGCGCACGCTGCCGCTCGCGATCTACAGCGCCCTGCAGGAGCCGGGTGGCGAAAGCGAAGCGGCGCGGCTCGCTGCGCTTTCCATCGCGCTGGCGCTGATTGGCGTGAGCCTCGCCGGTCTCGCCGACCGGCGCCTGCGCGCAGCGCTCACCGCATGAGTCTCGACGTTGAGCTGCGCCACCGTCTCGGCAGCTTCCGCCTGGACGCGAGCTTCCAAATCGAAGGACGCGGCGTTACCGCACTGTTTGGTCCGTCCGGCGCGGGCAAGACGACCATCGTCAATGCCATCGCCGGTCTTCTGCGTCCCGAACATGGACGCATCGTGCTTGCCGACCAGACGCTGCTCGACACGCGGGCGCGGATATTCGTTCCGGCGCGACGGCGCCGCGCGGGTTATGTATTCCAGGATGCGCGCCTGTTTCCGCATCTGAACGTGGAGAAAAACCTTCGTTTCGGCTGGCGCCGCGCAGAAACACGCGCAAGCCGGGAAGAATTCGGTGAGATGCTCGATCTTTTGGGTCTCGCGCCCCTGCTTCACCGCAAGCCGGCGCGGCTGTCGGGCGGCGAGAAGAGCCGCGTCGCACTTGGCCGGGCACTCCTGGCAAGCCCGCGCCTGCTGCTGCTCGACGAGCCGCTCGCCGCGCTCGATGCCGCCCGCAAGGCGGAAATCCTTCCCTATCTCGAGCGGCTGCGGGATCGCGCGCGTCTTCCGATGATCTATGTCACTCATTCGGTGGACGAGGTTTCGCGCCTCGCCGACGCGATGATCGTGCTCGATGCGGGCGCGGTGGCCGCACAGGGCAGCGTATTCGATCTCCTTTCCGATCCCGAATTCGGCGCGCTCGTCCCCGCACATGGCGCGGTTTTTCCGGCCCGCATTGCCGGTCAGCGCGCGGACGGGCTCACGGCACTGGACTTCGATGGCGGCAGCCTGCTCGTACCCCGGCTCCCCTGCCCCAACGGCGCCCGCTTGCGCGTGCGCCTGCGTGCCGACGAGGTGATGCTGGCCCTTGCTGCTCCCGCAGCGATCAGCGCCAACAATGTGCTCCCGGCGGAGGTGATGGCGATTCATCCGGCGGGCGATACAAACGTTGATGTCCGCCTTCGCTGCGGCAATGTGCGGCTCATTTCCCGCATCACGCGGGCCTCGCTCACGCGCCTCGGCCTAAGACCGGGGACGCGGGTATTCGCGATCGTCAAGGCGGTCACCATCGATCCGCAGCTGGGGCCGCCGGCCGGCGGAGCCTGAACGGAATGCCGCGTTGCGAATCCAGCCGCATCCCGTCATGCTTGCGCAAAACAGAGGAGGCTGGGAGCGCGCGATGCCCCTAATTCCCTACGCCGATCTGGCTCATTCACCCCAGGAAGTGCGCGAGGCCTTTGCGCGGCTTCCCCGCAAGCTCAACGTCATGAAGATGCTGGCCAATGCGGCGTGCGATTTCGTGCCCTGCATGCGGCTCGGCGGGGCGATTCTCGGACGGCAAAAGCTCAAGCCCGTCCATCGCGAATTCGTCATTCTGCTGGTATCGCGGCTGGAAAATGAGACTTATGAAAAGGTGCAGCACGTGCCGATTGCCACGTCGGTGGGCTGCACCAGCGAGCAGATCGCCGCGATCGAGGCGGGACGGCTCGATGATTCCTGCTTCAACGATGTGGAGAAAATCCTGCTGCGCTTCGCGCAGGAGGTGATCGAGAAGGTCCGCGCGGACGAGGAGACGGTCCGGGAAGCGGCCCGCTATTTCTCGCCGCAGGAAATCGTGGAGATTATCATCACCTGCGGTTTCTACATGACGCTCGCGCGCCTGACGGAGACCACGCGCACCGAGATGGACACACCCTCCGGCACCGCCGTCGTCGAAGAGCTGGTACGGCTGCGGTAATCGGTGAGCGGTCGATCAAATCACTGCTCACTGTTCCTTCGCCGGTGCACGAAAGATGTAGCGGGATGAGACCGCGAAGTTGAATATCAGCCCCACCGCCGTGCCGGCGACGATGGCGAGGAGCGGGTTGCCGAAAGGCGGCGGCGCGAACGTCACGAATATGAAATAGACGGAGAAATTGGCCGCGGCGCCGATGCTGTTCCCGACGAGGAAGGCAAACCATTCGCGCAAAAGACCGCGGCTTGCGGCGCGGCCGCGGAAGGTGAGCGTGCGGTTGCCCCACCAGGTAAAGGTGACCGCGACCAGAAAGGCCGCGAACCAGCCGCTGTATTTGTTGAGCGGCAACAGATGCAGCGCGAGGTAAAGCGCAACCCAATTCACCAGGAAACCGCCTGTGCCCACGAGTGCAAAGCGCAGGAATCGGATCTCGTGGAATCGCTTCACGCCGGCTGGAACAAATTTCATGGCAATTCGAGATCGTGCGGGCCGGGCATGCGCAGATAGGCGATGCGCTTGAGCTCCCAGCGCCCGCGCGTCACCGTATCGAGAATGAGGCCGCTCGCAAGCGACAGAAACCCGAGCGACATCAGCGCCGTGGCAAGCACCGCACTCGGCAGCCGCGGCACGAGGCCGGTGCGGAAATATTCTGCGATGACCGGCGTGCCGATAATGAGCGAGACGGCTGCGAGCACCACGAAAAGGCTGGTGAAGAATACGAGCGGCCGTTCCTCGCGCACCAGTCCCACGATGGTGAACAGGATCCGGAACCCATCGCTCCAGGTGCTGAGCTTGCTGACGGAGCCGGCGGGCCGTTCCTTGTAGCGCGTGTCGATCTCGACCATCGGCATGAGCAGCCGCACCGCGTGCACGGTGAGTTCGGTCTCTATGCCGAAGCCTTCGGCGGTAAAGGGAAAGGACTTCACGAAGCGGCGCGACATGACGCGATAGCCGGTCAGAAGATCGCCGATTTTCACCCGGAACATCGCGGATGTAAGCCCAGTCAACAAATGGTTTCCCAGGACATGCCCCGCCCGATAGGCATGTTCGCCCACCGCGACGCGGCGCCCCGAGACGATGTCATAACCGCCTTCGACAAGGGCGCGCGCAAGTTTGGGAGCCGCGGTGGCGTCGTAAGTGTCGTCGCCGTCGACCAGCACATAGACGTCGGCCTCGACATCGGCGAACATGCGGCGCACCACATTGCCTTTGCCGCGCCGTTCCTCGTGGCGCACAATGCCGCCTGCTTCTCGCGCGCGTTCCGCCGTCAGGTCGGAGGAATTGTTGTCGTAGACATAGATCTTCGCCGTCGGCAGTGCCGCGCGAAAATCGCGCACCACCTGACCAATGGCCGCTTCTTCATTGTAACAGGGCACAAGGACGGCAATGCGCGCCAGGCTGCTGTTCATGGATTTCCGGTCTCGAGGCGTGAGAGAGGACAGAAGCTGTAAGGTCCTGCGAGATTCGTTTCGATATTTCGGCATTCCGCCGTGCGCATGGCAAGGCCGTAGGCGGCCAGCGCATCCCGGCTGCGCGGAATCTCGCCGGCATCGGCAATGACATAGAGATCGCCCCGGAATGCGGCGACGCGTTTCCTGGTCTCCGATGTCAGGTGTGACCCGTCCCGGGGCTGGATCAGCCAGCCATCGATGCGCAGGACCGGAATCTGCGGCGGCAGCGAGGGCACGAGATAGCCGAGCGGCGCC
Source organism: Rhizomicrobium sp. (assembly GCA_035502355.1). Lineage (GTDB taxonomy): Bacteria > Pseudomonadota > Alphaproteobacteria > Micropepsales > Micropepsaceae > Rhizomicrobium. Next base: position 17,437 of record DATJUM010000095.1, read on the forward strand.
TCGCCGGTCATCAGGATCATCGTACGGTCGGGATGCGGAATGGGCGGCAGGGACACCTGGACATAGGGATCGGTGACCGGCGCGCGCGGCGGCACCAGCGCCTTCGCGGAGGCCTGTATCCACAGAAGAACGATGGCGGCCGTCAGGAGTCTGGCACGCACCGACAGCGGCCATAGCCCGATGGCGGAGGCAATCAGAAGGGGGCCAAGCATTTCGAGCAGAAGGATGTAGCGATAGATCGCGAACATTCTGAGCCAGGCGATATACGAGACCGCCGCAAACACGATGAGCGCCACCGCGATCTCGGGCGCAATGAGATTGTTTTCGCGGCGGCGCACGAAAAGCAGCATCGGCAGCGTGGCGATCACCAGCACATAGGCGACGCCGACACGAATGTCGTGGAAAGGCAGGTCGTCGGCGACGCGCCAGTCGAAGGAGAAAAGCAGCGGGAACAGCAGCCGATGTCCGAGGCTGTGGGGAATGAAGCGCAGGTCGCGATAGGATGCCGCGAGCGCGAGCGGGGAATGAAAGAACTGGTTGAAATAGGGGAAGACGGGATTGCCGGTCAGGCGCGCCATCTCTGCCATCCAACAGGCGTCGAACAGCGCAAAACCCGCGATGCCGCCAAGCGCGCCCGCGAACAGCCGGACGGTGCGGTGGCGCGCATCGCCGGGAAGAATGGCGAGCGTGGCCGCAAATCCGAGTGCGAAAGGCGCTTCCGGCAATTTCAGTCCCACCGCGCCGCCGCAGAGCAGGGCGGCGGCGAAGGCGATCAGCGCACCGCGCGCAAGGCTCCCGGTTGCGAGCTCTGCGCGCCAGGTAATCACCAGCGCAAGGCCCGTGAGCACGAACAGGCTCATCACATTGTCGTAATACGTCGCGCCAGCGAGATAGAGGGTCAGGCTCCCGAGCATCGAAACAAACGCGAGAATCGCGGCAACGAGACGGCGCGGGTCGAAGCGCAGGAGCGAACGGCAGAGAAAATAGAGCGGGATGACGCTCGCCCCCTGGACCGCGCCGAGAATGCCGAGCGCGAGCCAGGCCTGGACATGGGTGGCGAGCAGATAAAACGGCGTGTCGAGGAGCGGATTGTAATAGGTCGCCTGGTGGGCGACGGCGATATCGAAACCGAGCCGGTGATGGAGGAAGGCGTAAGGGATGTACCAATGATAGTTCCGGAAATCCCAGGACGTATCCTTGCCCCGCGTCACCACCATCACCGCCCAGCCGAGCACCACCGCGCCGAGGAAGAGATATTCGGGGAGCAGGATGTTCGGCCGTTCACCTCCGGGCGGATGCGGAGATGTCGCGGATTCCACCGATCTGACGGGAAGCGAGTCTAACATTGTCATCGCGGGCTGCGCGCCAGCACGGACTCGGACCATCGCCTTGCGTGCTTCGATCCGCCTTCGCCGAGGCTTCGGCGGACAAGAACGAAGAACAGACCCGCCGCAGCTTCAGCGCAGGCGGGCAGGCTCAGCATGAGGAGAGTCCTTCTGCCATCAGCCGCGCCTATGCAACTATGGATTCCCCTCATGCTGAGCCTGTCGAAGCACGCACCCCGCTGATGCAGGCCTCCCGTCGTTCTATACGAATTTGCGAAATACCAAGCGAGGAATGATAGTGCCAACGCTTTACGACGCCGCGCGCAGCGGTTCGACAGCCGGCAGTGGAACCTCTGTCTCGACCGGCGCTGCCTCGGGCTCGGCGGTGCTGACGCGGACCGGCAGATTGGAGAGGAATTGTTCGGTGCAGGTGCGCCAGGAGCGGGTAAGCGCGAAGGCCCGCGCGGCACTGCGCGGAATTTCGAGCGCGCGCAGGCAGGCCTGGCGGAGATCGCTGTCGAGCGCGGAGATCGGTGCGGCGCCCACGACATCGCGCGGGCCCTGCACGGGGAATGCCGCCACCGGTACGCCGCAGGCGAGGGCTTCGAGCATCACAAGTCCGAACGTGTCGGTCAGGCTCGGGAAAACGAACACGTCGCTGGCCGCATAATGCCGGACGAGATCCTCACCCGATTTGGGCCCCAGGAACTGCACGCCGGGATAGATGCGCGCGAGTGTCGTGCGCGCAGGCCCGTCGCCGATGACGACCTTGGTGCCTGGAAGGTCGAGCCCGAGAAAGGCCTCGATGTTCTTCTCGACGGCGATGCGGCCGACATAGAGCCAGATCGGCCGCGGCCAGGGCAGTGATGCTTCCGGCATCGGACGGAACTGGGCGATATCGACGCCGCGCGTCCAGATCCGCACATTGCGGAAGCCGTTCGCCTCAAGCTCCTGCTTCAGCGACGGCGTCGCCACCATCACCGAAGACGACGGCGCATGAAACCAGCGCAGGAAACGGTAGACGAGCGACTTGGGAATGAACGGAAAGCGCGCGTTGACGTAATCCGGAAAGCGCGTGTGAAACGAGGTGGTGAAGGGCAGGCCGCGGGCGAGGCAGATGGCGCGGGCGGAAAGCCCGATCGTCCCTTCCGTCGCGATATGGATGGCGTCGGGCACGAAATCGTCGATCAGCCTTTCGAGATCGCGGCGCGGGAACAGCGCGATGCGGATCTCCGGATAGGTCGGCAAAGGCACGGTCACATGGCCCTTGGGCGTCGCATAACGGATGTCCCAGCCAAGCGATTCGAGATCGCGGCCCAGTGTTTCGAGCGTGCGAACGACGCCATTGACCTGCGGCGCCCAGGCATCGGTAAAGATCAGCAGCCGGTGCGCCCGCCTGGCCGCAGGCAACGCGCCGGGGACCGCCGCAACGGTCATGGGTTCGGCCTCAGGCGGGAACGGAGTCGGCGAGTTCGTCCCGGGCAGAAGCCGGGGTGACGGTATCGCGCGCGGCGGCGGCAGAAGACCAGTGAAGGATCTCCAGATTTCCGCGCATATCTTCAACGAGCGCGGTGCAGCTTTCAACCCAGTCGCCGTCATTGATGTAGAGCACGCCTTCCAAAGTCTTGATCGCCGCGTGGTGGATATGGCCGCAGACCACGCCGTCGAAGCCCCGCGCTTTCACTTCGCGCGCAACGGCCGACTCGAACCGGCAGATATATTCCAGGGCATTCTTGACTTTCTGTTTCAAATAGGCGGACAGCGACCAATATTCGAGGCCCATCCCGCGCCGGATCGCGTGGCAGATCTCGTTCAGCTGCAGCGCGAGCGTATAGGCGCCGTCGCCGAGATGGGCGAGCCATTTGGCATAGGCGATCACGGCATCGAAGCGGTCGCCATGCAGGATCAGCAGCCGCCTTCCGTCGGCGGTTTCATGCACCGCCTCTTCCATCAGCTCGACACCCGCGATCACCCGGCCGCAATAGGAGCGCAGCACCTCATCGTGATTGCCCGGCACATAGATCACCCGCGTGCCGGCATCGATCTTGTGCAGCAATTCCTCGAGCACGCGATTATGCGCCGCGGGCCAGAACCAGCGGCGCCGGAGCCGCCAGCCATCCACGATGTCGCCCACCAGGAACAGCGTCTCGCAGCTGTTGCGGGCGAGGAAATCGGCTAGCAGTTCGGCCTTGCAGCCGCGCGTGCCGAGATGGGTATCGGAAATGAAGATGGCGCGATGACGCGCAACAGGGCGCTGGAGTTCCCGGGGCGCGTTGCGCACGGATTGGCGTCGCGCGGTGGCGCGCAGCAATCCGTCGGGCAGGCGGGATGGTCGTTCCCGCGACCAGGCAAGTTCGGCCATGCTCTTACTCGCACACACGCCCGCGCGACTCACCACGCGCGGTTCCTCACATTGCCTGCCCGGTTTTCGCGACAGCCATGTTGCGATGCCGTTATGGTTTGATGAAGCTTGGCTGCAGCCGAGGGGACGTTTTATGCGCTGCACACAAGATATGGATTAATGTTTGCCGATCTTTTCAATATCTATTAACCAACCGATATCGCTACTGCAGCGAAATTTCTGTTGCGTCGCAATATCGACCGCGCCATAGTCTGGTCGAGCGGCGTTGCGGAACCCTCCGCGATGCCGCCGCCCTTCCTGGGCGTTTCCTCCCTGAACTTGGCCGCACCTTCCCGGTGCGGCCTTTTTTTATTCGGCTGCGAGTTTTGGCGGGGTGTTTTGCTCCAAAGGCGCGCGGAAAGCAATCAGTTCGCGCAGCGCCGCGGCCACCCGCCGGCGGATTTCTCCGAAACGGACGCCGCGCTCCACCCGCTCCTCGTCGAGATAGAGCGCCCGATTGATCTCGATCTGCAGCGCGTGCACCGACGCCCCGGGCCGGCCGTAAAGCTGCGTGGTGTGGCCGCCCGCATAGGGCGTGTTGCGCGCGACGGAAAATCCCTGAGCCGTGAAGGCGCATTCGGCGGCATAGGTCGCCTGCGGCGCTGCGGCGAGGCCGAGCCGGTCACCAAGCACGATATCGGGCGCCGCCGCGGCCGACGGCATGGAATGGCAGTCCACCACGATGGCGATGCCGAACCGCGCCCGTGTCTCCAGCACCAGCCGCTCGAGCTGGACATGGTAGGGCCGGTAGAATTGCTGGATGCGCTCTTCGGCGTCGCGGGCCGAAAGCTTCTCGCGATAGATCTCCACCCCTTCGCGCACCACGCGCGGAATGATGCCGAGCCCGGCATGGACGCGCGGGCTCGACCGGTCCACCGCAAAGGGCAGCGCGCCTTCGAACATCGCCGCATCGAGTTCGGCGGGCGCGCGATTGGCATCGAGATAGGCGCGGGGGAACCGCGCCAGGAGAAGCGGTGCGCCAAGCTCGACCACGGGCGCAAACAATTCGTCGACAAACGCATCTTCCGAACGCCGCAGGGCGACCGGGCCAAGCCGGCTTCGCTCGACAAAGCGCGCCGGATAAAGCCGGCCCGAATGGGGCGACGCGAAAACGAAGGGCAGCGCCTGCCGCGCCGGCCGCACCACACGCACCGGCTCGGCGTACAGGCTGTCGAGCACGGGATCGTGTTGGCTGAGATTCATGGCGGGCTGTCGCATGCGGCGGCTATTGGTCTCCCTTCAGGCAACGAACTCGATCACCAAATCGCTGCGCAGGGCAAGCGGGGCGGATGAGGCCTTATCGGATTGGCGATCGGCGTGATATAGTCCCTCCCCGTCGAAGGGAAAATCATGGCGCGCATTCTGCTGGCCGAGGATGACGAGTCGCTCCGGCGCTTTCTCGCCGGAGCGCTTGCCAAGGCGGGCCATGAGGTGACCGATTTCGGCGATGGCGAACAGGCCTATGCCTCTCTTGCGGAAGGAAGTTTCGATCTCCTGGTGACCGATATCGTGATGCCGGGGCTTGACGGCATCGAGCTGGCCAAGCGCGCGGCCGAGATGGATGAGCGGCTGAAGATCATGTTCATCACCGGCTTCGCCGCAGTGGCGCTTCATCCGTCCGCCAATGCGCCCAAACGCGCCAAGGTCCTCTCCAAACCATTCCATCTGCGCGAACTCGTAACCGAAATCGAACGCATGATCGCGGCGTAGCCAAGCCAATCCCGGCCAATGTTGCTGCTACCCCTCCACGATCCTGGCGCCGATACGAACCGTGCGTCCGGAACGATTTTGCGCTTCTGCCGGTGAATAATTCCCTGAGATCGATTCGGCGCCGGTGGCGGGCGGAACGGTCCTGCCTTCTCTTTCGGCCCCGAGTCGCGCTTTGCGTTCTTCATTCAGCCGGTCGGCTTCGGCCGCGCGCAGAATCATCTCGCGCAATTCGACGCGCAAACCTGCGGCGCGCGCTTCTTGTCCAGGCTCTCTCCATAGTGATGGGCGTTATGCGTGGAGGTCATGGCTTCTTCCTTTGGAACAGGTGATAACTAGACCGCGACGGTTCTAGCGCAAGCCGAAACGGGACGGCGTGGCTCTCACCGGAAAGTGATAGACGGGCGCATTGAACGGAGAGCCCGTCTCCGTTTTTTTGCGTCTCTCGCCTGCGAAGGGCGGCAAGGAGAATTTCCGATGAAGCAGAACGGTTTTGCGCGGCGCGCCGCGCTGTTCGGCGCGCCGATCGCGGTCGCGTTTGCGGCGATGGTCGCCCTCGCCGCCGACAAGGCCCCGCCCGACAATGGCGCGAAGGCCGATTTCTCCGGGAAATTCTTCAAATCGGACGAAGTGGTCACCGACGGCTCGGTGAACGGCATCTCCTATCAGGCGACCGCCGGCACGCTGGTCGTGCATCCCGACGACTGGAACGATTCCGCGCAAAATGGCGGCGCGAAGAACCCCGATGCCAAGGCCGACGAATCCTCCCCCGAAGCCTCGATGTTTTTCGTCTACTACGCCAAACGTGGCGAAGACCCCAAGAACCGCCCGATCACTTTTCTCTACAATGGCGGCCCCGGCTCCTCGACCGTGTGGCTGCATATGGGCGCCTTCGGCCCCAAGCGCGTCGTGACGGCGGACGACACCCACACCCAGGCCGCACCCTATCAGCTTGTCGACAATGACGGGACGCTGCTCGACGCGAGCGATCTCGTCTTTGTCGATGCGCCCGGAACCGGCTTCAGCCGCATCGCCGGCAAGGACAAGGAGAAGGCGTTTTACGGCGTCGATCCGGACGGGAAAGCATTCTCGAATTTCATCCAGGAATTCCTCGCCAAGTACAATCGCTGGAATTCGCCGAAATATCTGTTCGGCGAAAGCTACGGCACGCCGCGTTCGGCCGTGGTGGCGAACGATCTCGTCAATGACAGCATCGACCTGAATGGCGTGATCCTCCTGTCGCAGATCCTGAATTTCGATCTGTCGGATGACGGCGCGGAATCCAATCCGGGCATGGACCTGCCTTACGCAATCGCGCTGCCGACCTATGCCGCGACGGCCTGGTATCACCACAAGCTGCCGGGGAAACAGCCGCAGAATCTCGTGCCCTTCGTGCAATCGGTCGAGCGCTTCGCGATGACGGATTATCTCGAGGCGCTGGCCGCGGGCATGAATTTGCCGCCGCAGCGCCGCGCCCAGATCGCCGAGAAACTGCACGAAGTGACGGGCCTTCCCGTCTGGTACATCCTCAAAGCCAATCTCCGTATCGAAGGCGGAGAATTCGAAAAGAATCTGCAGGACGCCAGCGGGCTGACGACCGGCCGACTCGACACGCGCTTCTCGGGACCGTCGCTCGATCCCTTGAGCAAGGAAGCCGATTACGATCCGCAATCCGCCGCGATCAGCTCCGCCTATGTGTCGGCCTTCAACTGGTATGTGCGCAACACGCTGAATTACGGCCAGGGCAAGCGCTACAATCCGGAAATCGACGTTTCCAAATGGTGGGAGCTGAAGCACCAGCAGCCCGGCCAGCCCTTCGCGTTCCCGGGCAC
>DATJUM010000096.1:0-7858 GCA_035502355.1 Rhizomicrobium sp.
GGGCCACCCAGGTGAAACACGCAATGGCTTTGCCGAATTTGGCTCCGTCTTCAGGCGATCTGGACCTTGCGCGTGTCAACTGGGTGGCCCGCATTTGCGGGCCATGACAATAATGGAACGCCCGAATGGACGACGTGGCATCGCTCAAGCGGGCGGCGGCGGCGAAGGCGCTGGAATTTGTGCGCGACGGGATGAAACTCGGGCTCGGCACGGGCACGACGGCGGAAGCCTTTCTCGAATTGCTTGCAGAGAGAGTGCGATCGGGTTTGCAGGTCGTCGGCGCGGCGACATCGCAGCGGACGGAAGAAACTGCGCGGGCGCTTGGCATTCCGGTTGCTGCTCTCGATGAGCTTTCACCGCTCGACCTCGATATCGACGGGGCCGACGAAGCCGACCGCAGCCTCACGCTGATCAAGGGCGGCGGCGGCGCGCTGCTGCACGAAAAGATCGTTGCGGCGTCGTCACGGCGGATGATCGTGATCATGGACGGCTCGAAACTGGTCGATCGTCTCGGCCGCTTTCCTTTGCCGGTAGAGGTAACGCGGTTCGGTCATGAAACAACCGCGAACCGCATCCGCAACGCGGCGGCGGCGCTCGGTTATGAGAATGTGCCGGTCGAGCTGCGCGCCGGCTTTGTTACGGACAGCGGCAATGTGATTTATGATTGCGGCTTCGGCGCGATCCGCGAGGCCCGCCTGCTCGCGCTCGCGCTCGCCGTCATCCCGGGCGTCGTCGAACATGGCCTTTTTCTCAACTTCGCCTCGGCGCTCGTGATTGCGCGGACCGGCGGCGTGGAAATAATCAATAGACCACCTTCCCCTTGAGGCAGGCGCGGAACCGCAGAGTTGTTGAACCACAAACAGCACAAAGAGTGATTGCGCACGAAGCGCACCTTATTTCTTCGTGCTCTCTATGCTTTGTGGTGAATTCACTTAATGCGATAAGCCTGTAAGGGGAAGGTGGAATTAGGGAAGCTGCTTCATGTCTTTGAAATTCGATTTCGATCTCTTCGTCATTGGCGGCGGTTCGGGTGGCGTGCGGGCGAGCCGGCTGGCGGCACAGAAGGGCGCGCGCGTCGCCATCGCCGAGGAATATGGCTTCGGCGGCACCTGCGTGCTGCGCGGCTGCATTCCCAAGAAGCTATTCGTGTATGCGAGCCATTTCCGCGAGGATTTCGAGGATTCGGCCGCCTATGGCTGGACGGTTCCCGAGCGGCGCTTCGACTGGAACGTGCTCATCGCCAACAAGAACAAGGAGATTGCGCGGCTCGAAGGTCTGTATCGTCAGAATGTCGGCCTCGCCGGCGTCGAAATCTTCACGGAGCGCGCGGCCTTCGAGGACGCACATACGATCCGGCTCGCGAAAAGCGGCAGGCGGGTCACGGCGGAGCGTTTCCTGATCGCAACGGGAGGCCGGCCGTCGCACGATATGGGCGGCGCGCCGGGCGCGGAGCATTGCATCACGTCCGACGAAGCCTTCTATCTCGAGAAATTTCCGCAACGGGTGGTGATCGCGGGCGGCGGCTATATCGCGGTCGAATTCGCGCATATCTTTCATGGGCTGGGCGCCGACGTGACGCTTGTCTATCGCGGGCCGAAAATCCTGCGCGGCTTCGACGACGACATGCGCGATGCGCTTACGCAATCGAGCGAGAAGCGCGGCATCCGCATTCTGACCGATCGCAGATTCAAACGCGTGGAGAAGAGCGGCGACGAGGTTTTCGCCTTCACTGACAAGAACGAGATGCTCGAAGCCGACCAGGTGATGCTCGCCATCGGCCGCTCGCCGAACACGAGAGGGATGGGTCTCGACACGATCGGCGTCGAGCTTGGCCAGCGCGGCGAGATCAAGGTGGATGCCTTTTCGCGTTCGAGCCAGTCGCATGTCTGGGCGGTGGGCGACGTGACCGATCGCATCGCGCTGACCCCGGTCGCCATTCACGAGGCGATGGCGTTTGTGAAGACCGTGTTCGACAACGATCCGACGCCGGCCGATCACACCAATGTTCCGACAGCCGTGTTCAGCCAGCCCGAGATTGGCACGGTCGGGCTTGCGGAGACGAAGGCGCTGGCGGAAGGTTTCGCAATCGATGTCTACAAGTCGAGTTTCCGGCCGCTGAAGAACACGCTTTCCGGCCGCGACGAGCGCGCATTGTTCAAGCTCGTCGTCGATTCAACAACGGATCGCGTGCTGGGGTGTCACCTGTTCGCGCCGGAGGCTGCGGAGATCATTCAGATCGTCGCCGTCGCATTGAAGCTGGGCGCGACCAAGGCGCAGTTCGATTCGACGATTGCATTGCACCCGAGCCTCGCCGAGGAGCTTGTGACCATGCGGAGCAAAGCCTATTCCAGGGAGCCGGAATAACAATGATCGCTACAGCAGCGACATGTAGGGCTCGAGCGCGCTTTCGACGCCCTCCAGGTCGTGCGTTTCGTTTTCCTCGTCCGTATCCTGCGCATAGCGTTCGGCGGCCTTGAGCGCGTCTTCGGCGATCGTGAGCCTTTGGCTCGCATAATCCGCATAGCTGATACGGCCGCTGTAAAGCGCGACGCGCAGTTTGCTGCCTTCGACCCAGGCATCGGTGAAGTAGGAGGTAAGCTTGTCGACTTCCGACTGCGTCGCCCCGGGCGGCACGGGTATTTCATCGATCGCCGGATGGGTGTCCGCCTGGCAGTTTTCGATCGCGCGCGCCCAGAGTTCGATCGCTTGCTGTTCCTCGGGCGTTGGCATCGCGTTGTCGGTAAGGATTGCGAATGGCACCGGGCCGTCCGGCGGCGATTTGTAGAATTCGACCTTGGTGCGGATCGGGTCGAGCGCGTGATCCTGCATGCGCGCCATGCAGGCCTGCGCGACCGCCTTGGTTTTGTCGCCGAAGCTGCCGGACTCGAAATCGTATTTTATGCCGCCGATGGTGTCGCAGCCCGCAAGGGCCAGCGCCAGCGCCGGCCCGATCCATCTTTTCATGGGCCTGCTGATGAAGATCTTCCCGGCGCCTTTTAGGGCAGCGGCGCGTTCCGTGCCAGCGGGGGACGCCTAGCGCGCCTCTGCAGCGGTGGCGCGAATAAGCGGCGGTTCGCGCGCGGGCCCGACGAAGGCAGCCGGAGCAAGCCAACGCGAGGCAAAGTCGCGCATCGAAAGTGCCGTGATCCATTCGGCGATCACCACCGACGCCGCAGAAGGCCGCGGGTCCAGGCTGCGCAGGAAATGCCAGAGCCGGCGCGGGCCGCCGGGCAGGATTCCTTTCCGGATGAGCCGCCATAGAATAAGAAGCGAATCGCGCCACCCATAGCCGGTATAGGAAGCGGGCTTCGCCAGGAAGCGCAGCTTGTTGCGGATGCGTCGCGCGATTTCCCGGTCCTGAAGAAGCCGGCGATAGAGTGCCGCATAGCCGTCGATCATCGCCTCGTAAGGCATGCGCAGTGGAATGACATTGGTCGCCGGACGCATTGGGTCGTTCACGTCGTCGAGCGTCGTCAGCCGGCCCGCGCGCTTCAGGCGCTCGTGGAGCGGCGTCTTGGGCAGAGCAGTCAGGAGCCCGATCATGGCGGCCTGAATGCCGGCGTCCGTAATGAAGCGGTATTGCTGCTCGAAGCTGTCCAGCGTGTCGTGATCGAAGCCGATGATGAAGCCGGCAAGCACTTCGATACCCTGCGCATAAATGCGACGCACGGAGGCGAGGATGTCGTCATGGAGATTCTGTGTCTTCATCGTCTCCTTGAGGCTCGCGGGATCGGTCGATTCGATACCGATGAACACCCAGCCGAAATTCGCAGTCCGCAAGGATGCGATCAGATCGGCATGCTGGGCGAGATTGAGCGAGGCCTCGGTGCCGAAATGGAATTGCCAGTCGTGACGCTTCTGGTAATCGGCGAGAAACGGCAGGAGCTTCTTCGCCATCGGCAGGTTGCCGATCAGATTGTCGTCCACGAAGAAGACATTGCGCATGCCGAGCGCGCGCAGTGCATCGAGTTCGCGGCCGATCTGTTCGAGGCTCTTGGTGCGCGGCTTCCGGCCGAACATGACGATGATATCGCAGAATTCGCAGCGGAACGGGCAGCCGCGCGAGAACTGGAGCGTGGCGTAGTGATAGCGGTCGAGCTGGAGCAGATCGAACCGCGGCACGGGCGAAGAGGCGAGGTCGACGGTCCCCGTCTCGTGATAGAGCCGCTTTGCCGATCCTGCTTCGAAGTCGCGACAGAAGGCGGGAAAGATGTATTCCGCCTCGCCGGCGATCACCGTGTCTGCCAGGCCTTCATAATGCTCGGGGCAGAGCGAAGCGTAGCTGCCGCCCGCGATGACGTAATGTCCTTGCGCGCGAAACCGCGCGATCAGTTCTTTCTGCCGCGGAAACTGCACACCCATGCCGCAGACGCCGACGATCTCGGCATCAATGTGGACGGGAATTTCCTCGATGTTCTCATCGATGATGGCGACCTGCCAATCGGGCGGAGCGAGTGCGGCGAGCGTGGCGAGGCCGAGCGGCGGATTGATGGCGCGCTTGCCCGGCAGAATGTGATCGAGCGCCCATTGCGTGCTCCACCAGCTCTCCGGAAAGCGCGGATTAATCAGAAGCAGGCGCATGGTGCCGTCGCTCCCCAGCGCAGGCACTTGGCCTGCTACGGGCCATTGTATCACCGATTTCGGGCGCTGCGTCGTAAAGCTCCATCCGCCGAAGCAATCCTGCCGTGATTTACCGCGTTGGAAAAACGCCTCGCTGGCGGTGTGCGTTTGCCTGTATATCCCAGCCGGAAAGGAGCTTCGCCTTGCCAACACCCTGGAATCCGTCGAGCTGGCGCGCAAAGCCGATCCGCCAGGTGCCCGACTATCCCGATCTGGAGGCGCTCCAGGCCGTCGAGACGCGGCTCAAGACTCATCCGCCGCTGGTGTTCGCGGGCGAGGCGCGCAGCCTGAAGGCGCGGCTGGCCCAGGTGGCGGCGGGCCAGGCTTTCCTGCTCCAGGGCGGCGACTGCGCAGAAAGCTTTGCCGAATTCCATCCCGACAATATCCGCGACACGTTCCGGGTGCTGCTGCAGATGTCGGTCATTCTGACTTTTGCGGCGGCCATGCCGGTGGTGAAACTGGGCCGCATCGCGGGCCAGTTCGCCAAGCCGCGCACCACGGATGTAGAGACGCGCGGCGAGGTGACACTCCCGTCCTATCGCGGCGACAACATCAATGCGATGGAGTTCGACGAGGCGAGCCGCAGGCCGGATCCGGCGCGGCTGATGCAAGCCTATGCGCAATCCGCCGCTACGCTCAATCTTCTGCGCGCCTTCGCGCAGGGCGGCTATGCGGATCTCCACAATGTACATCGCTGGACGCTGGGCTTCATCGCCGGATCTCCGGCCGGCGAACGCTACCGCGCGCTGGCGCAGCGCATCAGTGAAACGCTCGAATTCATGGAGGCCTGCGGCATCACGCCGGACTCGACGCCACAATTGCGCACGACCGAGTTCTATACGAGCCATGAAGCGCTGCTTCTCGGTTACGAGCAGGCGCTGACGCGCATCGATTCGACCAGCGGCGAATGGTACGACACATCGGCGCATTTTCTGTGGATCGGCGACCGGACGCGCGATCCGGCCGGCGCCCATGTCGAATTCTGCCGCGGCATCAAAAATCCGCTCGGCCTCAAATGCGGCCCCGGTCTCGATGAGAATGACCTTGTGCGGCTGCTCGCGATCCTGAATCCGGACAACCTGCCCGGCCGCATCACGCTGATTTGCCGCTTCGGCGCCGAGAAGGCCAGCGAGAGGCTGCCGCGGCTGATTCATGCGGTGCGGCGCGAAGGGGCTGCAGTGGTGTGGTCTTGTGACCCGATGCATGGCAACACCATCACCTCGCACACGGGGCTCAAGACGCGCTCCTTCGATCGCATCCTCAAGGAGGTGAAAACCTTCTTCGAAGTCCACCGCGCCGAGGGTACACATGCCGGCGGCGTCCATTTCGAGATGACCGGGCAGAACGTCACCGAGTGTCTGGGTGGGGCACAGGCAATTTCAGAGGACGATCTCTCGCGGCGCTATCACACCCATTGCGATCCCAGGCTCAATGCCAACCAGGCGCTTGAGCTTGCTTTCCTGATGGCCGAGAGTTTGCGTGCAGAGCGCATGAAGGACGCGCGTTTCGCAGCCTCGGCCTGAGGCTCGCGGTCCGCGGGCTTGAGGCAAGGAGGGGCGGAAGGTCATGGGCGCAGCGCGCCTTCTGGCGAAGGGCTGGATCATATTCTGCGTCTATGTCGGTGGGCTCGCGCTCGGGCGCGCCGTGGAAAGCGGCGTGCCCTTCGGGGCAGCCGCCGGCCCGATTCTCGTTTGCGTTCTGCTTTTCGGGGCGATGGGCGTTCTGTTCATCGCCGGTTATGGGCTGTCGGCCGGACATGTCCGCCCATTGCTTCCCGGGCGGTTCAGTCTGGCCAGCCTGCTTCCGGGGTTCAATGAGCTGGTGTTTATCGCTTTCACGCTCATCGCTTTCTGCGCCCAAATCGTCCATGTGCCCGAAGTCCAGAACAGTGCCGTGGTCGACGCGGTCGAAGGCGCTATCCGCTTCGCGGTCGTGGGGCAGACCGAACTCGAAAATGCGCTTATCGCATGTAGCCTTGATGGCGGGCGCCTTTTCGTCGCGGCACTCTCCTGGCTGCTCGCCCTCATTTTTCTGGGCTCGGCTCTGTCCCGAATCCGGCTGGCTGCCGGCATCGTCCGGCTCGAACGCAAGCAGCGCCCGGAAGCGCTCGGCCCCCAGCCCCTCGCGCTGGCGCTGGGTATTGCCGCCGTCGTCGGTATCCAGCTTCTCTATATCGGCAGTGCGTATTCGCTCCTGCCCTGCGGAATTCTGGGAGGGCTGTGGGGCGATGCCATGATCGGCCTCGGGCCTCTGATGCTCAGCTATCTTTTGGTCGCCGCGCTAACCAATCTGCTGGCGCTCGGGCCCAGCGCCTGAAGGGCAACAACGGGACTGGTTAATGCGTAACAAGGCGAAACATTTTATGAGTCGCGCCGAGTCCCGGTCTGTGGCTGATAAGTGCCTGCTTCTACGCGGGGATTCCCGTTGCAGGCTTCCTGTAGCCGGTCCCTTCGCCCCTTGCGGGCCGGGGTCGTAGGTATCGGAGTGTTCGGCCGTCATCACGCGGCCAAATACGCATCGATGGATGGAGTGGAGCTGGTTGGCGTCGCCGACCCCTGCGTGAAGGCGCGCCGGGCGGCGATCGCAACTCATGACGTCCAGGTCTTTGCCGAATGGCGCGATCTTCTCGGCGCTGTCGATGTCATCAGTGTCTGCTCGCCGGCGATGACCCATGCCTCCATCGTGCGCGCTTTCCTTAATGCCGGCGCCCATGTGCTGGTCGAAAAACCGATCGCGACAAGGCTGGCCGAGGCGGATCAACTCGTCGCGATGGCACAGGCGACAGCCCGCGTACTGACGGTCGGTCATCAGGAGCGGTTCGTCTTCGCGCGCACCGGCCTTCTCGACTATGTGGATGCGCCGATCTCGGTCGAATGCTGGCGGCTCGGCGAATGGAGCGGGCGCGGCGCCGATGTGAGCGTCGTGCTCGACCTGATGATCCATGACCTCGATCTTGTGCATCGCCTTGTGCCGGGCGAGGTTTCATTGATCGAGGCAACGGGGCTTGCGGCCAAGAGCCTCCACATGGACGAAGTCGAAGCGCAGCTCGAATTCGAAAACGGCACCGAGGTCCGGCTTTCCGCGAGTCGCGTGGCCCATCATCGCCGCCGTGGCATGCGTGCCGTCTATCTGGACGGCGTTATCGAGATCGATTTCATTGCCCGGACGGTGCGCAACACCACGCGCCGCCATCTCAATCCGCTGGTGCTCGACGATCCTCTAGGGGAGTCGCTTGCCG
>DATJUM010000097.1:0-15452 GCA_035502355.1 Rhizomicrobium sp.
CGACGATGTTATCGAGGGCGAAGCGTACCAGGCAGTGATCGAGGGACACGAGCCCTTCGCGGTGTTCAAGGTCGATGACGAAATCTTCGTGATGCATGACACTTGCAACCACTCGGGCGCTTCTTTGGCGCTCGAAGGGCATGTGGAGGGCAGGAACGTCGTTTGCGGATGGCACGACGCGACATTCGATCTTGAGACCGGGGCCGCCGTCAGCGGTCCCTGCACTGGTCCCATGCGCGTTTATCCAGTCACGATAGAGGGCGGCCGCATCCTGATAGAGATATAATTTGGCGAGCCGTGCTGTGGATTATAGTTCTGCCGTGCGCTTCTCCAGGAATTGACGCCATGTCGTCGCGGGACGGCCAGCCACGCGCTCGACCGTATCAAAAATGTCGGCAACCTCCGGGACGCGATTCGCATTGACCGCGTCAATATAGTCCACCAGCGCCTGGGCGTATTCGGGTTCGCGGCCCTGCGCGAGCAGGCGCTGCATTACAATGTCCGTCGGCGCGATGACGACCTTGTGCTCGCGACCGCTGATGTTCGTGAACAGCTTCGCGATTTCCGCAAGATCCGCCGCAGTGCTTGCAAGCGGATAGGCCTGGCCGGCATGTGACGACGGATCGCGGATGATGGCCGCCGCAACGGCGGCGATGTCCTCGCTCGCGATCCACGAAACCGGCCGCGTGATGCGGTTGTAGATGGTCGCCGACGCCGGATCGCGCTGCTGCAGCACATTGTCCATGAAATAGTTCGGCCGCAAATGGGTCCATCCGAGGCCCGAACGTTCCGCGTAGGATTCGACCAGAAAATTCCAACCGATGACCGGCCATGGCGTATCCGGCGCGCCGAACGCGCCGACGGTCACGATGTGCTTTGCGCCGACGCGGCGTGCCGAGTCGACGATCTGCTTGCCGAACATTAGCTGGCGGAGCGTGTAGGGGCGCAAAAGAAAGATCGTGTGGGCGCCTGCGAGCACCTCGTCGAACGTTTCGAAATCCGCGAGATCGAACCGCACCGGAACGAGTCCCGCCCGCGAAATCAGCGTCTCGGATTCCGCTGAACGCGCTCCGACCATGACCTTCAACCGGCCGGCGGCGTGATCTGGGGCAAGTTCCTGCAGCAGGAATTTTCCCACATGGCCGGTGGCCCCGATCAGGAAAACATTCGTCATTGGCTTGATCCCTTCATGCGGCTTCCGCTTCGGGTACCGCTCGCTGCCCCGCCAGTTCACGGGCAATGATGTAGCCGAACGTCATGTTGAGCGCATGATAGGCGCCGTTGGCGATGCCGTGGCCCGCCCAGAGGGAGTTCATGTCCAGCCCGCATATGTAAAGGCTCGGGATGGGCTGGTCGGACGCATCGAGCGCTTGCGCGCGCGCATTCACGCGCAGTCCGGTCACCGAGCTGTTGTCGCCGGGAAAAACTTCAACTCCGTAATAGGGTGGCTTATCAATCGGGCCGAGGCAGGGATTGGGCTTATGGGTCGGGTCGCCGATCGACCGATCGAGATCGGAATCGCCGCGCCGAAAATCCGGATCCTTTCCAGTTACCGCATAGACATTGTTTTTCGCGATCGATTCTTCAAGTCCGTATGCGTCGATTCCGAGTTTTTGCGCAAGCTCGACAGGCGTACGCCCCGCTTTGATGTAATTTGCTCGCAGCATCTGGCCGAGTCGCAACCCGCCTGGCCACACAAGGCCCAGCCCGTATTTGCGGATGGCGCGGTCATCCATGATCACATAGGCAGGAACCGAGCCTGTATCCTGCATCGCGCAGACGAGTTCCAGATTGGCTTCATCGCCGAAACGCCGGCCCGCGCGGTTCACAGCGATGCAGCCGGGCTTGGGGAGATCCATGAAGAAATGCGGGCATTTGCTGACGCTGCCATCGCGTTTTTTGAGCAGCGAGACGACTGCCCAGATGGCGTTGCGGCGATTGGGCTGATCCATGACGGCGCCCGCGTCGAGGGCCATCGCCAGCCCGTCACCCGTGTTGCCGTCAGGTACGATGGTCTGATGCGCTTCGGGGAAGGGAAAGTATTTGCGGCGCATTTCGGGATTGGCCGAGAATCCGCCCGTCGCCAAAACGACGCCTTTGCGCGCCGCGATCTCGACGTCCCGCCCATCGTGATTGACAACGATGCCTGTTACGCGCTTCCCATCGCGGAGGAGCCGTTTTGCGGGACTCTTCAGCCAGAGTGTAACGCCGGCATCGAGCGCGGAGCGCAGGAACCGCCCCATCAGCGCGTTGCCCATGGTCAGCCGCGTGCCGCGGCTGTGCGACAGACGGTCCATGCCGTAGCGGCCGAACAGTTTTGCCGAATACCAGAAGGCCGGCCAGGATTTCGTCGCGCTCATCAGCTGCATGAGGTCGAGAGGACCGAGCATCATGCCAAGCGGCGCGTTGAATTCCTTGAGCGGCGGCCGCAGCGTATCGAACCAGCGTCCCAGCTTGCGGCCATCATAAACGACCGAACCGAGCGAACGCCCGCCCACCAGACTGCCTTCGAGTTCCGTATAATAATCGGGCGCCGGCGTGCGGGCCGCGAAGGTCACTTCCGTGTTGGCAAGGATGAAATCGATCATCGCCGGCCCGTTGTCGAGAAAGGCTTTCATGATGTCCGGCCGGAGGTAATTTCCGACAACGGAACCGATGTAGCGTTCGGCCGCCTCGCGCGAGTCGACGAGGCCTAGCTGTTTCATCAGCGCATTGTTGGGAATCCAGCAGCCGCCGCCGGAAAGCGCCGATATGCCGCCGAAATATTCTGTTTTCTCAACGAGAAGAACATCGAGGCCGAGCCTCGCCGAGACGACGGCGGCCGTCATCCCGGCGCTGCCCGAGCCCACGACGACCACATCGAAGTCCCTGTGTTCGATGCCGCTCATTGCACGAAGTGCGGCCCCTGTTCAGACGCCTTGAACGATGACGGCCCGGCAGTCGGCTCCGGCAAAGCGCAAGGCAACGACGTCCTGATAGGCCGGGGAGCGATACCAGTTCTGCGCCTCCTCGAATGTCGGAAATTCAAGCATGGCGATCTCTTCCATGGGCGCGCCTTCAACCACATCCCTGTGTCCATGCAGAATGCGGACTGTTGCATTATGACCCTCAAGCGTCGCACGGACGCGGGCGCGATAGGCCGCGATCTTCTGCGGATCGCGCGTTTTCTCCACGAAGAAAATGACGTAAGCGGCCATGAGTCAGGATACGAGAGCAGGAGGATTGCGGCCGGCGAATTCGCGGTCGGGGACTGCCCCCCACAGATCGAAATTTTCCGGCGCGGCCGACATGCGGCGGGGCTCGCGCGCGCCGGTTTCGGGAAACTGCTCCATGCCGAGCGTATATTCCCACACGAAATAATCCGGATCGTAGACGTAGAGATGGATGCTTCCCGACGTGGGATGCCGGCCGATGCCGAATTGAATCTTCACCTCATGCCTGCGGACGCGGTTGAACAGCTTGCCGATATCGTCGATCGAATTGACCATGAAGGCGACGTGATGGAACAGGACCTTGCCCGAGGGCGAGAGAAGCGGCGCGAAGGAATGGTGGTTCGGATTGGGAAAAGCCCGGAGCAGGGCAATCGGCCAGCCCTCCAGATAATCGGAGACGCGGAAGCCCATATTTTCCACCAGTTGATCGACGAGCTTGCGAACCTCCGGGACCATGAGGCCGAAATGTCCCTGGCCGTAGAAGCTCGTGACATTGCGGGCAAGGGGCGCGCTGATGTAACTCATGCGCGCGAAATATTCGAAGACGGTGCCGGTGAGCGGCTCGCGGATGCGGAACGCACGTTCGAGGCCCAGACCATCCGCTTCTTCGCGGGCCAGCCATTTCGGCGCGATGCCGATCCGCTCGAAGTGGAAATAGGCCTTGTCGAGATCTTCTTCCGTTTCGAGCTCCCAGCCGGATCGGGCGAAGGCGGCGCTGCCGGCCGGAACAAGAACAATATCGTGGTGGTGCGGTGTGCAGCGGAAGAACTTCTCGCCCTGCGGGCCGGTACCGGCCTCATTGAGACCGAAAATCTCGGTGGCGAAGGCCGTGGAACGCCTGATGTCCGAAACATTCAGCACGACATAGCCGAAACGCCGATACCGAAATTCCACTTTGCTCACTTTCCGTCTCCCATTGCCGTGCGCCGTCAAAGGATGATCGTCAGCCGTCCCTGGTCGTGAAGACTGTTGATGTCGAGAATGCACCTTTTCCGGCGGATTTTCACCGCATCGGTTTCGCGCACCAGGCTGTAGTGATATTCGCCCATATAGACCGTGGTCGTGTCTTCCTTGGTGCGGTAGACGGCGAAATTAGCCCGCACCAGAGCCTCGCCGTTCTCGCCCGCGCGCACGCGGATATTGGTCACGAGATGCCGGGTCTTGGAACGGGGAAACTCCGCATGCGTGCCCGGCTTCATCAGCCGGTTCGCGCGCCCTTCGATCCTGTCTATGCGGTCCGCAATCAGGAACAGGCTGGTGTCGGGATTGTCTTCAAGCGGTGTCGCGGAAGCTGGGCTCGTCACCTCATACACGGCGTCTCGCGTGAACAGCTTTGCCCATTCCGGCATTTTCCAGTCGTCGAGCAGTTCGGCTTCGGCGATCAGAAAATCCTCTGCGTCCCGACGGCTGATGGCGTTTGACATTTCCCGGATCACGCTTCGAGGGTGTCGAGGCCCTGCATGACGCGGTCCCACTGCGTCCAATAGGCCTGGATGTGATTTTCGTCGTCGGGTCGGCCCCAGGCGTGCAGCACGTCGCCCTCGCCGGTAAAGCCCTTGGAAATCTCGGACCATTCGATCGGCGAGTGCGCGTTGCCGGTCTGGCACAGCTCCAGCATTTCGATGTCGTCTGGAGAGCCGAAGCCGGCGGGTCCGAGAAAAGAGATGAAATTGTCGAGCCGCAGCTGCCTGAGCGCTGCCGATTCCTCCTGCGGGCCGATCGCCCAGGCCGTCACGCGCATGAAATCCGGCGCTTCCGGTTCGATAACACGGACGGTCGCCGCGAGAATGTCGTTGATGACGAGATTAGGAAAGACGACGAGATTCTTCTGATAGTCGGCGATGTAGTCCGCCTTGTCCTTGCCGACCTTGGCTTCCAGATAGGCACGCTTCGCGTCGATCTCCTTCTTGACGTCTGGTCCCCAGATCGGCACCCATTGCGCCACCGGGCGGCCGGTCGGCACCATCGAATCCAGTATGGCGTGGCCCTTGCCGAGCGACCTCGTGCGGCCGCTGGTGAAGTAATCCTGGATCGTCGATTCGAGCTGCTTTGTCGCAGCTTCATTGCCGGCGGCGCGGTCGCGCAGGAAGTCGAAATAGGTGCCGTGCACCGATGTCAGGTGATAGCCGTCATAACTGTTTTCGGCGAGCAGCTTGTAGTTGGCCCGGATCGTGTAGGAATGCTCGCCCGGCAGGATGATCATCTCCGTTTCGGTCTGGTCGCACAGATTGTCGAACGCGGTGCGCGCCTCGTCGAGATAGTCGTAAAGCGAAATCGCGCGCGGATTGAAATTGACGAAATAGAATCCGCGGTAGTTCTCCAGCCGTTCCACCGGGCGAAGATTGAGCCGTCCGCCTTCGTTGAAGTTCTCCGGATAGCCGTGATCGGTATTGGTGGATAGAAGCCTGCCTGCCGTGTCGAACGTCCAGCCATGGTAGGGGCAGGAAAAATTGCGGGCGGTGCCCTTTCGTTCGCGGCAGACGCGGGCGCCGCGATGCGTGCAATTGTTGTAAAGTGCGGAAATGCGTCCGTCTCGCCCGCGCACGAAAATCAGATCGCGTCCGCCCACCCGGCGGGCGACGAAATCGCCGTTCTTTCGCAACTCGCTCTGGTGGCCCAGGTAGAGCCAACATCTGCCGAAGATCAGTTCTTTTTCGCGCGCGTATATGTCCGCGTTTCTGTAGGCATCGCGATGAACGCGGAACAGCTTCCGTCGCGGATCGGCGTCGACGAGATGAAGTCCGGCCGGATCTTGAAACGTCATCATTCCTCGCCAGGGGCGAAACGGATTCCTGTTTCTTCATACGTCAGCCGCGGTCCGGGCGGCCCGCCCTTTCCCCGCCGGGGCCACTATGTGGCCACCTGCGCCGATGCGTTTTATTCGCGCGTATAGGCGGTTTCCCGGCGCTTGACGAACCAGTGTAGCAGGGGTGGAATGATCTCTCCAAATATCCGGACCGCCGTCCGGAATTCAGACGAGACAGCCATGGAAATTCGCGCTGCCGTCGTGCATCAGGCGCATGGCCCGTTCACGATCGAAACACTCAAGCTTGACGCGCCAAAACCGGGCGAAGTCCTGGTGAGGCTCGTGGGCACCGGGCTCTGCCACACCGATCTTGCGGTTGTGGAGCAATTGGTGCCTTTGCCCATGCCCGTCGTTCTTGGTCACGAGGGGGCCGGGATCGTCGAAATGGTGGGACCGGACGTCGTCGGTCTCGCCCCAGGAGATCATGTCGTCATCGGCTTCGGAAGCTGCGGACGCTGCCCGAATTGCTCTGATGGTCATCCCGCCTATTGCGAGAATTTCATGGCGCTGAACTTTTCGGGGCGCCGCGGCGACGGTTCGGCGACGCTTTTGGGTGACGACGACAGCCCCGTAAATGGCGCGTTCTTTACCCAGTCATCATTTGCCACCTACACGGTGGCGCCCGCACACAACACCATCAAAGTCCGCAAGGATGTTCCGCTCAAACTTCTGGGCGGATTAGGCTGCGGGTTCATGACGGGCGCGGGTACCGTTCTCAACAGCATCAAGCCCGCGAAAGGATCGACAATCGCCGTTCTGGGCGCAGGAGCCGTCGGATTTGCCGCCTTGTTTGCGGCGCGGCTCGCGGGCTGCGGACGCATCATTGCCGTCGATAGAGTTCAGTCGCGACTCGATCTCGCGGCGGAGTTCGCTGGCGCCGAGACCGTAAATACGACGGATGCCGACCTGAACGAGCAGTTCGCGAAACTGGGGACGTGGAATGCGATCGTGGATACAACGGGCGTGCCGCGCCTGATCGAAGCTGGTCTTGCGGTATTGGCGCCGCGGGGCGTTTGTGCGCTCGTGGGAGCGAGCAAGGATCCCGTATTCAGCGTGAACATTCTTCCGATGATATCCGGACGCGAGATTCGCGGCGTCGTTGAAGGCGATTCGGACCCTGCAAGCTTCATTCCCTGGCTGGTCGACAGGTTCATGGAAGGCCGGTTTCCGATAGACCGGATTTCGCGCGTGTATCCGTTCGAGAAAATCAACGAAGCCGTGGCCGACGGACTGGCAGGCCGCACGATCAAGCCCGTTCTCGAATTCTGAGCGTTCGGGAACAGGTTTTCCACGTCCTGATTAGAGCGACCCCGGATTCTAAAATCAACTCTCGCGCGTCACGCCTCGACGATTTCGATGTCTTCGGATTGCTGCTTGGAAATCCTCGGCGGCTTTCTTATCAGCATCACGATCAGGATGCTGGGCAGGCTCACATAGAACATGAAGCGGAACACGTCGGAATAGGCGATGATTTCCGCGTTGCGTTGCACCACGGTCTCCAGCTGCTGGAGACCGAATGTTATCTGCGGGTTCCACAGCATGCTGGGGGCATTGAAGCCGAGCGAGCGGTTGAACATGTTTACGTGACTCGCGAGATCGGCATGCATGATCTGTGTCTCGTTTTGCAGCACGGTGGACGACACGGACACGCCGATCGCGGCTCCCACATTGCGCACCAGATTGAGAAAGGCGGTGCCGTCGGTTCGCAGAGGGCCGGGTAGCGTGGAGAACGCCATGATGTTGCTCGGAATGAAGATCATCCCCATTCCGATGCCCTGGATGAAAGAGACGCTGATCAGATCTGCCGCCGGGACATCGGGTGTCCAGTTCGACATGACCCACATCGACCACAGCAGGATCGCGAATCCCAGACCGATGGGAACGCGCAGGTCGATCCGCATCACGATCCGGCCCAGCACGAACATCGAGATCATTGTCCCTGCGCCGCGTGGCGCAAGCAGGAGCCCCGTCGACGTCACTGAATAGCCGCCGAGGTTCTGGAGGTAGGGCGGCAGCAGCGCCGATGTGGCCAGCATCACGATGCTGATCATGAAGGTGACGAAGACCGCCGGAACGAAGTATCGGTCGAGGAACAGCGTTCGCGGAATGAAGTTGCGGTCCGCCGTGAAGTAATGCACCAGGAAGAGATAGATGCCGAGTCCGGCGATCACCGTCTCGATGATGATTTCCGTCGAATCGAACCAGTCCTGGGTAGTTCCGCGGTCGAGCATGAGCTGCAGCGCGCCGAGCCCGACGGCGAGAAAGCCGAAGCCCAGCCAGTCGAAAACGTCCGAACGCTTTTGATCCCGGTCGTCGAGACAGAGCCAGATGCCGATCGTCGCCAGGATACCGAACGGTACATTAACATAGAACACCCAGCGCCAGCTGTAGAAGTCCGTGAGATAGCCGCCGAGCGTGGGGCCGAGAATGGGACCCATCATCACGACCAGGCCCCAGATCGACATGATCGGACCGCGCTTCTCATGCGGATAGCGGTCGAGAACGATCGCCTGGGAAAGCGGCGACAATGCCGCCCCGAACGCGCCCTGCAGCAGACGGAACAGGATGATTTCCTGCAGCGTCTGCGCCGCGCCACACATCATCGAGGTCACGGTGAAGCCGAGCAGGGTGACGATGAAGAAGTTCTTCTTGCCGAACCGGGTCGCAAACCAGCCGATCGGGGCGGTCATGATGGCTGCGGCGATGACATAGGATGTGAGAACCCAGGTGATCTCATCGCGGGATGCCTGCAGGCCGCCCTGCATATAGGGCAGCGCGACATTGGCGATCGTCTGATCGAGCACCTGCATGAAGGTGCCGAGCATGGCGCATATGACCGCAATGCGCAGGCCGAAATTGGTTTCGCGAAGAGGTATGTGCCGCGATTCAGCGGCTGACGCCCGGTTCATCGTCTCTCTGCTAAACCAGGGCCACGCAAATTACAAAGCCGCTTCCGCCGATGCTGCTTCAAGGTCGCCCGCCGAAACCGCGGTCTTGCGTGTGAACAGGAGCGCGCTCAGAAAACCGAAGACCGCCATGCCTGTCGCCGCAAGAAATCCTCCATGCAGCGACTGGACAAGGGGCGCGCCCTGTTTGAGGTTCGCCGACATCACCGTCAAGGCGAGCGAGACGCCCAGCGCCATTCCGATCTGTTGGAACGTGATCAGCACACCGGTTGCAACGCCCTGCCTTTCCGAGGGCACGGCGGCCGTGCTGAGCGCCATCAGCAGAACCGTCGCAACCGTGCTGCCGAGCCCGGCAATGATCATCGCGGGCGCGATGTACAACGCATAACTTCCGCCCGGCGAGATCATCGAAAACAGGATCACGCCAACGATGAAAACGACAAAGCCGACGAGAATGCATTGCCTGAGTGGGAAGCGGGCCATGCCGTGGCCGACGAGACGGCCCGCCGCCATGACGGCAAGCGCGTAAGGCAGCATGCCGAGTCCGGACAGCATCGCGGAAAAATGCAGCTCGCGCTGCATGAAGAGATTGAGCAGAACGAAAACACCGCCCGTTGTCGCCATTGCCCCGATGCTGGCCACGTCAGCACCCAGGAGGTTCGGGTGGCGGAATACCGAAAGCGGAACCAGCGGCTTGCGCACGCGGGACTCCACCACAAAAAACACCAGCAAAAGTCCGCAGGCGGCAGCCAGTGTTTCCAGCCCCTGGCTTGAAAGCCAGCCAAATTCGCCCATTACCGAAAGCGACGTCAGCAGCACGCCGACGCCAAGCGTAATCAGAATGGCGCCACCGATGTCGAGCGAGGCGGCTTTTTCCGGCTTTTCGAACGGCGGTATGAAACGCCAGGACAGAATTATGGCCGCCACGACCAGCGGCACCGTGATGAGAAAGGCCGCCCGCCAGCCGATCTGCGTTGTCAGCAGGCCGCCACCGCAGAGGCCCAGCATCATCGCCAGGCCCTGTGTGGCACTGAACACCGCGAAGGCACGATGGCGTATGGGACCGTCGGGCAGGAGGACGTTGATGAGCGAAAAGCTCGTCGGAATGAAGAAGGCGCTGCCCAAGCCCTCGAGCGCGCGGCCGGCAATCAGCATCCAGACATTGGCTGCCGCAGCGGCGATCAGGGTTCCCGCGCCAAACAGATAAAGGCCCAAGAGGCAGAAGCGGCGCCGGCCGTAGGAATCGGCGGTGCGGCCTCCCAGCACCAGGAACCCGGCATAGGTGAGGGAGTAGATTGCGACGACCCAGGACATCAGTGCCGGCGCGACGTGCAGATCGCCCGCTATAGACGAGAGTGCCACGCTGACCGCGCAGAAGTCCGTTCCGAATATGACCTGTCCAAGAGCGATCAGGGCGATGACGCCCGCATAGAAACCGGGCGGCCGCCCGGCTGCTTCGTCCGACATGGCCTTTTCTCATCCTCCCGAGCCGTTTGTTTGTGATTATGCGCCCTTGGCTCTCCTCGCGCTAGGCAAACTCGAAATCGGCGTAGGATTTCGAGGCGAGCGGAACCTCCGCCTCGTCATATTCCTCCTCGATGATCCATTTGCACATCCGCCGCAGCGGCTCGATGCCGTCATGCGGGCCCGCAAAGGACAGCCGCGCCGCATAGCCCAGAGACACGAAACGTTGCGCGCCGTGAAATGCCAGGCGGTCCCGTATCTGCGCCTTGAGCGAGTCGGGATAGATGCCGATCGTCTGGGTATAGGCGGTGACGGAATTGATCGGGATCTCGAGATCGTCCACCGGCACGAGATTGCCGACGCGATTGGTGAGGATGCGCGCGAAATCGACCGGCTCGCTCGTTTGCGAAACGACGATCGCGCCCTTGTTGCCGCCGCCGATGATCCGATGCTGGTCGCTCATCACGCGGAGCGCCTGGATCTCTTCTGCGAGCTGCGGATCGACCCGATTGACGGGCGTGCTGAGGGCCGGCGGCAGCGCCTGAAGCGCGTCGTAGACCTTCTGCCCGAAGGTGTTGGCCCTTGCGAGGCCGGCCTTGTCGGTACCCGTCTCAATGTAGACGACGCGCGCATTCAGGCACGCTTCCTGGTTGTTCGAGCCGATATCGATCGCCATGCGCCGCGCCGCGTCTTCCATTGCGGCCTCGCTCTCGAAGGCCGCCCGGCCGATGATCGTGGAACTGAGCTTGGGATCGAGGGTGATCAGATCAATGCCGGGCTGAATGTATTTCGCGATATGCGTGATCGATGCGAAGCCGCCCCAGGCGATGATCTTCTCGACATTCCGCGGCTGGTAGAGTGCATCTTCGATCGCTGCATCGCCACCTTTCCAATAAGCCACCGACAGATGCCGGGTGATCGGATGATCGGGCGCCATCTCGATCATCGTCCGGGCGCAGGCCGCAGCCGTGAGCGGATCGTTCGAGGGCGTCTTGATGATCGCGTCGCTTCTGAGAACGGCATTGCGCATGATCGTCATCGAGGAAACGAGCGGCGAATTGCCGGCCACGACATGCACCGCGCGCGCGCCCAAGGCGCGTACCGATACTTTTGCGCCGTTGCGCATGCGCTTGCTTACCCAGCCTTCAAGATAGGGCAGTCCGATCGAACTGTCCGCGAATTCGCGTACAAAGCCCGGTTCGAAACAGTCGCGCATCAGCTGATAAGTCCGGCGTAACAGCGGTTCCGTCAGACCGGACGTGCCACGCGCGAGTTCGAACGCCTCCTGCAGATGGCGGTTCTGCCCGAACACCATGCGCTGATAAAGTTCGTTCATGTATTCCAGGATGTCGTCGAAGGAGAGCTTGTAGAGCTCCGCGAGCGACGAGGGCGCAGCGAGCGGAAGATCGGACAGGTACTTCTTGACGTCGGGTGCGGTGAAGCGCGCGCCTCCGCCGCGACCGCCGAATTCGACGTCGGGATCGGCGACGATCCGTCCACGGATGATCAGCGGGACATTGTAGAGCGCGGCCATGATCTACTCCGTGACCTGGGCGATGAAATCGAGCGCGCGATCATGCGCATCGGGCGCGCCGGCGCAGGTGATCTTGTCGTCACCGCCTTCCTGTTCGGAGTAGCGCCGGATATTCGGATGGACACGCGCGCCGCTGCGTCCGCAGGCGCAAGGCTCGTCGCCATAGGTCAGCATGACTTCGTCGCCGGTCAAAAAGCCGCCCCAATGCGTCTTGATGGCGAGATCGACAAAGCCGAAGCGTCCTCGCTGGGTTCCCGTCCGCGGCCGCTGTTCACCGGTCTCATGATCGATCACGAAAGGCACGATATTCGGACGGAAATGATATTGGCCGAGCGGGCAGGCGCGGTGCGTGGCGTTGACCATCTCCGTCATGCCATAGCCAAGCCGGTAAGACGGCACGCCGATGAATTCCGCGATACGTTTGTGGCAATCATCCGGGAGCGCGCGGCCCTTCGAGCCGCCGGCGATGTGAACCAGCGTATCGGACGCAAATATGCGAGTCATGCCGTTGCGGCGCGCTTCTTCGGCCAGATCGAACATCTGCGGGACGGTGCCGGAAATGACAATGCGCTGGCCGCGCAGACGCGTCGAGATGTCGTTGAAGAACGCCCGCGTCCGGTCGGCCGAAGCCGCCTGTTCCCGAATGAATGCGTCGCGGCGGGCGAGCAACGAAGGCGCGATCTTGAGCTTGCCATGCTCGCCTCTTTGTTCCGCGCCTTGCAACCGGCCGCCGATCGACAGCACGTCGGCGCTGAGGCGGCCCGGATTCGATGTCGTCACCCAGCTATCGTCGCCATTGTGGAAATAGGCCACGATCGCATCGAGAAGCCTGGCCTGGCCCATGGCGCCGCGGCGGTAGCCGGCATGGACGATGGGCAGGGTCTTGAAGCCGTCGAGTTGCGTGTCGGGTTCGTCGCCGAAGCCCTGAAAATAGCGCATGAAACCCTTGGCGACAGTGTCCATCTCCGAAAGGCTGCGCGGCACGAAGGACAGTTTTCCGGTCGTGCCCGAGGAATGCTTGACGCGGATTGGCGTATTTGCATCGAGAAAATCGATCCATTCATCGATGCTCTGGACCTGGGACGCATCAAGACCGGAAAGATCATGCGCGGTCAGCTTGTCCAGCCAGCGCGTCAACTGGTCGAAGCGTCCGTCTTCGAGAACCGACAGGGGATAGGATTTGTAGACCGAATGCGCGAGCAGCAGCGGTCCCGCATCGCCGAAGTCACGGATATCGTTGATACCCTGATCTTCGGCCAGCCGCGACAGAACGGGCACGGATTCAACCATCGACCGGAAGTGATTGCGCAACGCGCCGAGCTGGATCTCCTGCAGCGTATCGTTGGGTATCGAATGCATCTGCGTGATGGTGAGATCGACAAACCGCTCCGGCGCGTCAATCAGTTCCTGCGTGGAGAGGGTTGGTTCGCCCGGTCGCATGTTCATGGCAGATTTCTCCCGCGTAAGAACCAATTTTCAGCCGGCTTTCGTCGGCGCACCCTTGGCGAACATCACTTCGATACGGCGGCGCTGGAATAGCAGGCCGCCATTGTGATGGACGAACTCATCGTGATAGGCGCCGCGCGAATTGCTGGTCCACGCGCCACCCAAATCCTTGAAGACCATGAAATCACTGACGGCCGTCAGCGGGCCGCCGTCGCTCCAGCTCACCACATGGTTGCAAACCATGTGCTTGCCGGGCGGGCCCCAATTGTTCAGCGAGTCAAGCCAGCGGCGGACTTCGCTGCGGCCATGCCAGGTTTCGCCCAGAACTTCGAGCGTGGCATCTTCCGCGAATAGGCGCTCGCATTCGTTCAGCCGGCGGCTGTCGACGAGATGGGCATAATGTCCGATGAGGCGGCGCACAGCTGCCTCGGCCTCGAGTAGCTTCAGCGCATCCATCTCGTCCTCCCGTGCGCGCCGGTCCGGCAACACATCGCTTTTATTGTAAGCATGCGTATAGACTAGGCAGTCTATCGCGTCAAGCAGAAGGGGTCCGCAGAAGCAAATCAGCCCGTGGTGGAATTGAGGCCGGATTGAAGTCCGTGCATGTAAACCTCGACCACCTGTTCGATGAAAGCGGCACGGCGGCGGTCGTTGTGATCGATGCCGAGACCGAAAATATAGCGGTAGCGCGCATGCCCGATCACCGCGCCGAAAAAGCTTTCCGCGATGATCTCCGGGTC
The DNA here is from genome assembly GCA_035502355.1 of Rhizomicrobium sp. Taxonomy (GTDB): domain Bacteria; phylum Pseudomonadota; class Alphaproteobacteria; order Micropepsales; family Micropepsaceae; genus Rhizomicrobium. The sequence goes on from DATJUM010000097.1 coordinate 14,109, forward strand.
CCGCAGGACAATGTGGCCCGCTTCCATCTGCGCGCGCAGATAATAGGCCAGTGCGGGTATGGTGCGGCGCGGGCCGGCGGAATAGGCAAGCGGCCCGATCTCGGGAAATTCCTTGACCGCGCTTGAGATCATGCGCGACAGCGCGAGCGAGTCGGGATCGAGCGCACCCTCTATATAATGCCGCGCGAAGCGCGTCAGCATTTCGCGCAGCGGTGCATCGGTTTCGATATGCAGAAGCGGATGCATCGTCCGGTCGACGACCTCTTCCATCACCGCGAGGAAAAGCTCCTTTTTCCCTGCGAAATGATTGTAGAGCGTCTGGCGCGCAATTCCCGCCTCCGCCACGATGGCGTCGATGCTCGCGCCATATCCCTCACGCAGGAATACGCGCTTGGCCGCCGTGATGATCTGCTCCTTCATGTCCCCGCTCTCGCACTTCACGATGTCGCAAATTCGATCCTGCCGGCCACAGACCAGGCCGCCGCGTTTTTCCTTTTCGGTGACCACGCTGTCACATTGCTGTTCCAAGCTTCGGCATGCATGATCGAATGCCAATGACCCCAGAGCCGCAACGTGTAGTATCTTTTTCCGGTGCGCGGAACCTGCGCGATCTCGGCGGGTACCCAACAGGTGATGGCCGAAGAGTCAAATGGCGCAGGGTGTTCCGATCCGGAACGCTTGGTCCGTTCAGCGCGGACGATCGGGCCCGGTTCGCGAGTCTCGGCATCAAGACCGTCTGCGACCTGCGCACGTCTGCGGAACGCGAGCACGACCCCTTCGCGTGGGACGGGCTTGCTTATTTCAGCTGGGACTATGACACCGTCCATGAGTGGCGGAAGGCTCTCGAGCACGAACGCACGCCAGCCTCGGCACGCGCCGTGATGTTTGCGGTTTACGAGAATCTGCCCAATCGTTTCGTCGACCGTTTCGCTGCCGTCTTCGGCAGGCTGGCGCGGGGCGAGACGCCGCTGCTGTTCAATTGCTCGGCGGGAAAGGATCGCACCGGCATAACCGCCGCGATGATATTGCTTGCACTGGATGTGCCGCGGGAAACCGTCATCGAGGACTACGCCCTGTCCGACAAGGTTATCGATCTCGAACGGGACGTCGTTCGGCCAAGGCTGGAATCGGGAGAAACCATGGCGGGCGGTTTTGCCGAGATCGCGGCGCTGACGCCCGAACTGCGCGCGCCACTGCTTGCGTCGGATCCCGCCTATCTCGATCACGCGCTGTCGAGCATCGAACGGAACCATGGCAGCGTCATCGCCTTTCTGGAAAAACAGGCCGGCATCGATCCCGCTACGATCGCGGCGATGCGCGATCATCTGCTCGAAGAGCCGGATG
>DATJUM010000098.1:0-4320 GCA_035502355.1 Rhizomicrobium sp.
TTGACCTGCATCCCGGAAACTGGACCGTTTTGGGCTGGAAGATTCCAATTTACGATGCCCGGCCGGGCGGAGGGATTTTCCATGAAGAAGTCGAAGTTCACGGAGAGCCAGATTGCGTTCATCCTGCGGCAGGCTGAGGAGGGAACGGCGATCTCGGAGGTGTGCCGGAAGGCGGGTATCAGCGAGGCGACGTTCTACAACTGGCGGAAGAAGTATGGCGGTTTGATGCCGTCGGAGATGAAGCGGCTGAGGCAGCTTGAGGAAGAGAACAGCCGGTTGAAGCGAATCGTTGCGGGTCTGTCGCTGGACAAGGAGATGCTCCAGGACCGTCCGGCCTAAAATCGGTCCACCGGACCGATTTCTTAACGGCCTCCCGTCCGCCGAAAAATATGAAGCCTGCTCGGAAGCGGCAGATGGTCGATCACACGCGGGCGACATGGCAGGTGAGCATTCGTCGGGCTTGTCGAGCCTTGCCGGTGGATCGATCAACCTATCACTACCGCTCGCGACGGCCCGAGCAGGCAGGGCTTAGGAAAAGGATCAAGGAGATCGCGGAGACGCGGGTGCGCTACGGCTACCGGCGCATCCTCGTGCTGTTGCGGCGCGAGGGCTGGGAGGTGAATGCGAAGCGCGTATGTCGTCACTATCGCGAGATGGGCCTGCAATTGCGCAATATTGAGTAGCGACAGCGTACGAACACCCAAACGCCGGGTGAAGGCGAAGCTCCGATCAGACCGGGCAACGGCTGTGGAAGCGAACGACATCTGGGCGATGGACTTCGTGCACGACCAGCTGTTCGATGGAACGAAGATACGCGCGCTGACCATCATCGACACGCTCACGCGCCTGGCGCCGGCCGTCGATGTCCGCCAAAGCTATCGCGGCAAGGACGTTGTCGAAACGCTCGAACGCGGTGCTGCCGAGTTCGGTTATCCGAGGACCATCCGCGTCGACAATGGCCCGGGGTTTGTCAGCAAGGAACTCGATCTCTGGGCGTACATGAAGGACGTGACGCTCGACTTCAGCCGGCCAGGCAAACCGACCGACAACGCCTTCATCGAATCGTTCAACGGCAAGTTCCGGGCCGAATGCCTGAATGCCAACTGGTTCATGAGCCTCGACGACGCACGCGGAAAATGCGAGGCTTGGCGTAGAGACTACAACGAGGTACGGCCACACAGTGCCATAGGCAACAGAACGCCGATGGAGCTTCATCGGAAGGCGGCATCACCGGCCAGCCAACCACCCGATGAAGCAAGAATTTTCTAGCCTCGGGCGGTCCAAGGATGGGGGCAAGTTCAATTACGCCCCAGACTCAACTGGCCGCTGGATGAAAGAAGGGGGCAACGTCCGCGTTATTCCCGCCCTTTTTTTGCTACGATCCTGGATTGAGACTGCCGCGCCTCCGGCATGGCGGCGAGAGCGCAGGAATGGGCAAATGAGACTGGGCGACGTTATTTTGGGCGCGGCACTGGCAGGCGCGCTGATCGGCCTTTCGCTGGCGCAGGGCGCAAAAGAGCTGACGCCCAATTCCCCCGATCCGTTTCTGTGGCTTGCCGATATTCATGGCGAAAAGCCGCTCGCCTGGGTGAAGGCGCAGAACGACAAGACGCTCGCGGTTCTCAAATCCGACCCGGAATACCGCAAGGATTACGACGCCATGCTGGCGGTGCTGAATGCGAATGACCGCATTCCCATGGGCGAGGTCGAGCATGGCCAGGTGCTGAATTTCTGGCAGGACGCCGATCATGTGCGCGGGCTGTGGCGAGAAGCGAGTGTTCCCGATTACGCGCGCCGCGCGCCGCATTGGGACGTGCTGCTCGATGTCGATGCGCTCGACAGGCGCGAACACACGGACTGGGTATGGCAGGGGGCGAACTGCATCGATGAAATGAAGAAGTGCCTCGTGCGCCTGTCGCCGGGCGGCAGCGACGCGTCTGCCGTGCGGGAATATGATGCGCACCGCAAGGCCTTCATGCCGGGCGGGTTCAATCTGCCGGTCGCGAAATCCGACGCCGCCTGGATGGACAAGAACACAATCCTGTTCGGCACCGATTTCGGGCCCGGCTCCATGACCCAGTCGAGCTATCCGCGCATCGTCAAGTTGTGGCACCGCGGCGAGTCGCTGTCGGCGGCAAAGACCGTCTTCGAAGGCAAAGCGAGCGATGTCGCGGTGCGGCCGGTTGTATTCCGCGGGCCCTACGGCACCGTGCCACTCATCGATCACGGCCTCACTTTCTTCACCTCGGAATTCTATTTCGTGCAGCCGGACGGAACGTCGCTGAAACTGCCGCTGCCGCTTGGCGCGGACATCAAGGGCGTCTCCGGCGGCGAATTGCTGTTCACGCTGCGCGATGCCTGGACGACGCCGGCGGGCCACGCCATTGCGCAGGGCTCGCTTGTCGCTTTCAATGTGCTTTCCTTTGCAAACAACAATGCCGTGCCGCATTACGACGTGCTTTATACGCCCGGGCCGCGCGCGACCGTCGAAGATGTGGCCCCCGGCCGCGATGCGGTCTTCGCCGCCATCTTCGAAAACGTCACCGGAGCGATTCACGAATTTCGTCTTAACAAGTCGGGTGCGTGGACAGACAAGACGCTCGATCTGCCGAAGGGCGGCTCGACGCATATCATGGCTGCGGATGCTTGGACGCCGCAGGCCTATTTCACGTTCGAAAGCTTCCTCAAGCCGGTGACGCTCTATTCCTTTGACGGCAAGGGCGAACCGCGCGAGATCAAATCAGAACCTGCGCGATTTGATGCGCGCGGCCTTGTTGCCGACCAGTTCGAGGCGATTTCGGCGGATGGCACGAAGATACCCTATTTTCTCATCCATTCGAAGAATCAGCACGGCCCGGTGCCGACCGTTCTCTATTCCTATGGCGGCTTCGAACTCTCGCTCGAACCCTGGTATTGGAATGACGGGCACCGGCCGCTCGATGCGGGCCAGACCTGGCTGACCAAGGGCGGCGCGGTGGCAGTTGCCAATATCCGCGGCGGCGGCGAATTCGGTCCCGCCTGGCATGAGGCGGCGCTGAAAACAAATCGCCAGCGCGCCTTCGATGATTTCGAAGCGGTCGCAGCCGATCTCGAGCACCGCGGCTTCGCCGAGGCAAAACAGGTCGGAAGTGTGGGCGCGTCGAATGGCGGCCTGCTCGTTTCCACGACGATGGTGCAGCGGCCCGACCTGTTCGGCGCGGTCGTCTGCCAGCGTCCGCTGATCGACATGCTGCGCTACACCCATTACGGCGCGGGCGCGTCCTGGATCGGCGAATATGGCGATCCGGCAGATCCCCATATGCGCGCGGCGATCCTGAAATATTCGCCTTATGAAAATCTCAAATCCGGCGTGAAATATCCGCCGGTGCTATTCATCACCGAGACGAGCGACGACCGCGTGACGCCCGTCTTCGCCCGCATGATGGCGGCGAAGATGGAATCGATGCACCAAAACGTGATGTTCTACGAAAGTCTCGAAGGGGGACACGGCCCCGGCGCCACGCATGAGGAAGAAGCGCAGATGTGGGCGCTGTCCTATGTCTATCTCGGCCAGAAGCTTGGGCTTTATCACTGAATGACTCACACAGGGGCACGGAGCCACAGAGTAATTTGACCACAAAGAGTACATAGAACACCAAGGAATGAATGGTGCGCCGGCGGCGCGCAATAGTTCTTTGTACTCTTCGTGCGCTTAGCGGTTAATCGTTCTTTTCTGCGGCTCTGTGCCTCTGTGTGAGCATTTCAGCCGGCGCGGGCGAGGGCCTGGGAGAATTGCAGGTCGGCCAGGCGGGCATAGAGGCCGCCGCCGGCGACGAGTTCGGCATGGCTGCCTTCGGCCACGACGCGGCCCTGGTCCATCACCACGATGCGCGCGAGCCTCTGGATGGTGGCGAGCCGGTGGGCGATGACGATGGTCGTGCGTCCCGCCATCAGATTGGCGAGGCCCAATTGCACGAGGCGCTCATTTTCCGCGTCAAGCGCGCTCGTCGCTTCATCGAGCAGCAGCAGAGGCGCGTTGCGCAGGATCGCACGCGCAATCGCCAGGCGCTGGCGCTGTCCGCCCGACAAAGTCGTGCCGCGCTCACCGACCAGCGTGAGATAACCCTGCGGCAGGTCTTCGATGAATTCCGCCGCGGCCGCAGCTTCGGCGGCTTCGCGCACCGCCGCATCGCCCGCTTCCGGCCGGCCATAGCGGATATTGTCGGCAATGGTGCCGGAGAAGATCACCGGGTCCTGTGCGACAAGCGCCATGTGCTGGCGCAGTTCGGAAGGGTCCATCCGCGCGCAATCCTCGCCGTCGAAAGATATTCCGCCCGATTG
>DATJUM010000099.1:0-9402 GCA_035502355.1 Rhizomicrobium sp.
TCTTTCCTTTTTGTAGTTGCATGTCAGGAATGGATAATGTGTTACCGCATCCAGATGCTACAGTCCAAGTGCTGACAAGCTCCGCGAAGGGCTTATTGTGGCGGGATGAATATATCGCAATCAAGAGTCCTTCGTATCCTACGCTGTTGAGGTAGAACTTGTTCGCAATCCAGCAGTGAGGTCTATCCGTAGAGGGCAGTGGGCCGGGTCCCCGCTTTCGCGCATGGCTGTCCGGGGAAAGTTTAAGCATAGTTTAGCTCCAATTGACTGGCCGGGTATGGCGGGCGGGGCTTGGCAGGATTTATTGGAGGCGGTTTGTCGATTAGATGGATTGGTTTGCGGGCGAAGAGGGAGCTGGCAACGAGGTCTGCGAAGCGGATTGGCGGAATTTTCAGTCTGGTTTCGCGGGCTGCGATACGCAGCAGCAGATAAGCGATCATGGCGGCAATGAGCTGCAAGTGAACGGCATTTTGCGATCGCCCGAGAAATTTCTTGATCGCCAGATGCTGTTTGAGCCAGCGGAAGAGGAGTTCGATCTGCCAGCGTTCCTTGTAAAGGGCAGCGATCCGGACGGCGGGCCGTACCAGATCGTTGGTTATGATGGTGAGCCAGCCGCCACTGTCACGGCGAATGCGCAGGCGGCGCAGCGTAAAAGGCAATTTGGAACGAGAGTTCTTGCTCTTTAACGCAACTTCGCAATCGCTCCTGACCGTGAAGCCGTCGCCTTTGCGTTTGCGCAGTTGCCGGCGGCGCAGGACTTTATGCTGCACATTCGTCTTGGGCCGGGTGACGAAGAAAGCTTTCGCGTCATTGATCTTTGTCCACCAGGTGTAGTCGCAATACGCCTTGTCGAAGACATAGGTCGCGCCTTTTTCTATCGGTACATCCCTGCCAACCTCCACGTCATTGACAGTCGATGGCGTGATCGCGATCTGCCTGGGGTGGTCGAGCCGTGGATTGTAAACCACATGCAGCTTCAGCCCGCGCGTGCGCCCGTTCCACTGCGCCCAGCTCGCCAGTTCGCCAACCGGAATCGGCGTGGCATCGATCAGCCGCAGCATCTCGGCGCCTTCCTGCTTCACAGTCCGATCGGCAAGACCGGAAAGTTCTACAAAAGCCCCGGCAAAAACCGCCGTGGGACGGCGCTGATTGGCGTCCGACACCGTGGAACGCGCGATCCTGCCAACGCCAAGGTGATAATGGTGGTTCGCATGCGCATTCCACACCGCTTCAAGCGCGCGAAGGCTCCCAATACCTCCAAGCTGCGCATACACCAGCGTCACCAGATGATCGAAGCTGCCAAATGTCTTGTCGTAGGCATCCCCGTCATGCCGCTCCACAGAAGCTTCGAATCTCCGCCGCGATATCGGCTTGAGAAGCCTTCCAAAAATGCTATCGCTGTAGCGCATGCTCGACCTTTCTTTCTCGGTCTTGACAACCAGAAAGTAGCCGCTTCACGCAGCTATGGCCGGGCATGTACCCGCGTCACAGTGAATCATTCCCCGGACAGCCCTGCGCTTTCGCGGGGACGACAAATTATTGCGTTGTTCGGTCGCAACATGGCTCAGGGCACGGCCAATTCATCACGCGGCCTCGCCGCGCAGCAGGCGCGGGAGCTTGCCGATATCGCCGCCGGCATGGCGCATGAAGAAGCGGCGCAAGGGACCGATGCCGTCGACGATGCCGAGCCCCATGTCGCGTGCGAAGCGCAGTGGTCCGATGTCGTTGGAGAATAGCCGGTTCAAGGCATCGGTGGCGGCGGCCAATGCGAAGGAATCGAAGCGCCGCCAGCGCTCATAGCGCCGCAAGACGTCGAGCGTGCCGAAATCGAGGCCGAGGCGTGCCGCGTCGAGCACGATCTCGGCCAGCGCCGCGACATCCTTGAAGCCAAGATTGAGACCCTGGCCGGCGATCGGATGAATGCCATGGGCGGCGTCGCCCACCAGTGCAAAGCGCGGACGCACATAGGCCCGGGCAAGATGAAAGCGCGGCGGATAGGACCAGCGCGGACCGTCCGCGCGCACGGCGCCCAGATGCGCACCGAACCGCCGCGCGACTTCGGCTTCGAACGCGGCCTCAGGCAATTGCAGCATGGCGTCGGCCAGCTCTTCGCGCTCGGTCCAGACGAGCGACGAACGGTTGCCGGTCATGGGCAGGATGGCGAAAGGTCCGGACGGCAGGAAATGCTCGAATGCCGTGCCGTTGTGCGGCTGCTCATGCGCGACGGTGGCCACTATGCCGCGCTGCGGATAGGACCAGGAGATCAACCCGATTCCCATTCGCTCGCGCGATGGCGAATCGCGGCCTTCCGCAGCCAGAAACAGCGGCGCGCGAAAGCGGGCTCCGTTATCGAGCTGAACCTCTATGCCGGCGCCGTCCGGTTCGAGTTCGGCTATGGAAGCAGGTACTTCAAGTATCAGCGCCGGCGTGCGTTCCGCGGCGGCGACCAGGGCGGCGCGGATATCGCGGTTCTCGACGATGAAGCCCATCGGCACCCCGATTTCGCGATGGTCGAAATGCAGCGAGAACGGCGAGGGCACCCGGCCAAGCTTCGCATCGGTGACAAGAATGTCGTGGATCGGCTGGGCGCGGTCCCGCATCGCGGGCCAGACGCCGAGCGTGTTCAACATGCGCACGGAGGAATAGGAGATTGCGCTGACGCGCCCGTCGAACGCGGCGGCAGTGCTGTTCGCCGGTGAAACGGGATCGGCGACGATGACCTTCAACCCGCCCTTTGCCAGTGCCAGCGCCAGCGTGAGCCCCACCATCCCGCCGCCGCCGATGACGGCATCCGCTTCATTTGGCCGTTTCATCACGCCTCCACCGAGTCTCACCTTTACCGCTCTCGCGCGGGGGCAGGAAACCGGTTAGCGTTTTGATTCGGGGCGTTAATGATTTGTAAACCATTGCCGCCAAACTGGGCCGTTCCGGCTATTTTCCGGCGGGCGTTCGAAGGGGAGGGTTTTTTGGGCCGGGCACGGACGATTGGTACCTATCAGCCGCGCACGCGCCGCGCGGAACTCGCCGATTCGTTCGACGACCTGCGTCGCGCTTTTGCCGAATTCCTCGCCACGGTCGCGCTCCGCGGCGCGGGCGGAATCGTGTTTCTCGGCTGCACCGCTTACCTTGTGGCGCTCGCGAGCTACAGCTCCGAAGATTCAAGCTTCAATAACGCCACTGGCCGAGTTCCCCATAATCTTCTCGGCGGCTTTGGCGCCACGGCCGCCGATCTCCTGCTTGTGACCTTCGGGCTCGCGGCGCTCGCAGCACTGGTTGCGCCAGCCGTCTGGGGTGCGTTCGCGCTGACCGGCAAGGATCTGCGCAGCGGCGCATGGCGTGCAATCGCCTGGCCCCTGGGCGTGGTTTGCACGGCGGCCGGCCTTGGCGCATTGCCGGTCCCGCTTGCGCTTCCCGCCGGTGCTGGCGGACTCGTTGGCCTCGCCGCGCTTGGCCTGGCGCGGCACCTTGCCGATGTCGCGCAGCAGGGCTGGATCACCTACGCACTGCCGCCGCTCTTCCTGATCACAGGGTTGCCGCTTGCGTTTCTCGCCACCGGCCTCCACGCTCAGCCGATCTGGCGGGGCATGACAGGCGCTGTCGTGCTTGCTTTCCACGGATGCCGGCTGCTCGCCCGCGCCTTGCACCGCCGGCGGAACGCGGAAGACGAAGACGGCGTGGATCTGAGCGAGTCGCTCGACGTGGTTCCCGAGCCAACAGCCGTTACCAGCCGTGAATCCGATCGACGCCGCGAGACACGCGTCAAGCGCGAAGAGCCGCGGAAAACGCCCGCAAAGCCCAAGCCGGCCGGCCAGACCGCGCTCAACCTTGGCGAAAGCGAATATCAGTTGCCGCCGCTCGGCCTGCTCGCCGAGCCCCCGCGCGCCCAGGATCGCCCCGAGCTGAGCGACGAGGCGCTGGAAGAGAATGCCCGCATGCTCGAAGCTGTGCTCGGCGATTTCGGCGTGCGCGGCCGTATCGTCGCGGTGCGCCCGGGCCCGGTGGTCACGCTTTATGAACTGGAGCCGGCGGCCGGCGTCAAATCCTCGCGTGTCATCAGTCTCTCGGATGACGTGGCGCGCTCAATGAGCGCGGTCGCCGCGCGCATCGCCGTCATTCCCGGCCGCAATGTGCTCGGCATCGAGCTGCCGAATCTGCATCGCGAAACCGTATTTCTGCGCGAGCTGATCCAGAGCGGCGAATACGAAAAGACGCGCGTGCCGCTCGTTCTCGCGCTGGGGAAGACGATAGGGGGCGAGGCGGTGATGGCCGATCTCGCCAAGATGCCGCACCTTCTCATCGCCGGTACCACGGGCTCGGGCAAATCCGTTGCGCTCAACACCATGATCCTGTCGCTGCTCTATCGGCTGCCGCCCGATCAGGCGCGGATGATTCTCATCGATCCCAAAATGCTCGAATTGTCCGTGTACGAGGGAATACCGCATCTGCTCGCCCCTGTGGTGACCGATCCGCGCAAAGCGGTGGTGGCGCTCAAATGGGCGGTGCGCGAAATGGAAGAGCGCTACCGCAAAATGTCGAAGCTCGGCGTGCGCGGTGTCGAGGCCTTCAATGATCGGGTGCGCAAGGCGAAAGAGAAGGGCGAGACTCTCAAGCGCACGGTGCAGACCGGTTTCGATCAGGAGACCGGCAAGCCGGTCTATGAAGACGAGACGCTCGATCTTGAGCCCATGCCTTACATCGTCGTCGTGGTCGACGAGGTGGCCGATCTCATGATGATCTCGGGCAAGGAGATCGAAGGCGCGGTGCAGCGGCTGGCGCAGATGGCGCGCGCCGCCGGCATCCATCTGATCGCGGCCACGCAGCGGCCTTCGGTCGATGTTATTACTGGTACGATCAAGGCGAACTTCCCGACCCGCATCAGTTTTCAGGTCACGTCAAAGGTCGACAGCCGCACCATCCTGGGCGAACAGGGCGCCGAGCAGCTGCTCGGCCAGGGCGACATGCTCTACATGATGACGGGCGGGCGCATCCGCCGCGTGCATGGGCCGTTCGTGACCGATCGGGAAGTGGAAGACGTTGTCCGCTTCCTCAAGACCCAGGGCACCCCCGACTACCTCGACGCCGTCACCGAAGAGCAGGACGAAGACGGCGAAGATCCCTACGGCATGTTCGGAGGCGGGGGAGATTCGGGCGACGAGCTTTACGACCGCGCGCTTGCCATCGTCGCGCGCGACCGCAAGCCGACAGTCAGCTACATCCAGCGACGCCTTGAAATCGGCTACAACCGCGCCGCCCGCCTCATCGAGCGCATGGAAGAGGAAGGCGTCATCTCCAAGCCCAACCACCAGGGCAAGCGCGAAGTGCTCCTGCCGGACAGGGACGAGGATTGAGGAAATAGCACCGCACTTCATCAGACGGAAATGCACGCATCTCCGCCCGCAAGAGTGCGAGCGATGGAGAACTAAGCCGCCTCTTCGCCGCCGGCCGGATCGCGCAACACATAGCCGCGGCCCCACACCGTTTCGATGTAATTCTCGCCATTGGTGGCGGCGGCGAGTTTCTTGCGCAGCTTGCAGATGAACACGTCGATGATCTTGAGCTCCGGCTCGTCCATGCCGCCATAAAGATGGTTCAGGAACATCTCCTTGGTCAGCGTGGTGCCTTTCCGGAGCGAGAGAAGCTCGAGCATCTGATATTCCTTGCCGGTCAGATGCACGCGGCTGCCGTCGACTTCGACCGTCTTGGCATCGAGATTGACGGTCAGCTTCCCGGTGGTGATCACCGATTGCGAATGGCCCTTGGAGCGGCGTACCACGGCCTGGATGCGGGCGACGAGTTCGTCCTTGTGGAACGGCTTGGTCATGTAATCATCGGCGCCGAAGCCCAGCGCCTTGACCTTGGCTTCCACGATCGCATTGCCGGAAAGAATGAGAACCGGCGTCTGCACCTTGGCGGTGCGCAGCGATTTCAAGACTTCGAAACCGCTCATGTCCGGCAGCTGCAGGTCGAGAACGATGATGTCGTAATCGTAGAGCTTGCCCAGATCGATCCCCTCTTCGCCGAGATCGGTCGTGTAGACGTTGAAACCTTCCGAGCGGAGCATCAGTTCGATGCTGCGCGCCATTGCGCTATCATCTTCGATCAAAAGAACGCGCATGTCCTCGACCCCTTCAGCGGCCTCGCGTCGGCCGTGTTAACTCAATCATGCCGGAAGGTAAGCGGAAATGGTTAACAACGGCTTGCATCCCTTCCGATCCCTTCATGCAATGCGGACAATTCACCAAACCGGCCTACCTCTACCTTATCCCCTTGATTCGTCTCGTTAAGTTTACTGCGACTTAAACCCTTCTGTTCAAGATTGCGACGGTAGGGAGGAATCAAAACTTGTCAGACAAACCGCGGATGACCGGTTCGGATTTGGATGTGAACGGCGCGCACAGGGCCTGTATTGCCGGCTGGCCGTTCCATCCATCTGGAGCCTAACCCCTTGGTCGATCGAGATATTTCTGAATCCGAAAAAGGCGGGGGCGGGATGAAGCGCCGCGAAAACCTATTGCGTCTCAAGCGGTTTCGGGCCGACGAGTTGAAGCGACGCAATGCCACGCTGGAAGTCATGTCGGCCGAGGTGGAGCGCAAGCTCGCCGATCTCGAGGAGGCCGTGGCGCGCGAAAAACAGCGGGCGAACGGGTCCGATCTCGGCCGCGTTGCCTTCCCGAGCTTTCTGCGCGCCATGGATGCGCGGCGCGAAAACCTCAAAGCGACCCTCAAGGATATCGGCCGGGAGCAGGCGCAGGCCTGCCTCGAACTGGAAAAGGCCAGCGAGGAGCTTAGAGCGCTCGAACTCGCCGCCGAACAGGAAGTGCGGCGTGTGGCCGAAACCCGGCTGCGGCGGAGCAGGCTGCGGCTTGACGAGCTTGCACTCAGCCGCCAGCTGCGCAAACAGGCTCTCCGGCAAATTTGAGAATTCGCGACCCTGGACCCGTGCGCCTCACTTATCGGGATCGCGCGTGATCATGAAGGTCGCCATGTCCCAGGCATTGCGCATGCCGATGATCAAGATCACGACAAGCGACGCCGCCAGCGTTTCGAGCGCTAGGTTAACCGCCCAGCGTTCAATCAGCGCCGCGGCCGTCATTGCGGCATAGGCGAGGATCGGAAGAATCACATAACAGACGCGGTCGTCGAGAACGAGCCGCATGTTCGAGATACGCGTCGCGACCATCAGCCCATAGATCGTGCCCGCGATTTCGCCGGTGCCCAGAAGGATCGCAAGCGACAGCGATGTGAGCGCGGGCGCGGTCAAAATGGCTGAACCCACCAGTACGCTGCCGAGATGAACGGCCGTCGGGGTGATGAACCCGCGCATTCCCATCCTGCGCTCTTGAGATTGGAGGCAAGCGTCGCAACGATAAAGGACGCTCCTACAATCGCGCCCGAGGCAGTCCCGATCGTCACATAGAAGTCCCGCCAGTCGGCGAGCGGCAGCGCGGTCATCGAGACTCTCTCCCTGTTCAAGGCCCGGCGGATTTGCAAAGCTGGCGCCCGTCGCCTGTTTGTTTCATGAAACGCTTGTAAAGTTCAAACGAAAATGACGAACGCGTAATGAAACGGTCGAACTTTGAGGCGACCTTTTGTCCGGGCGCAGGGTTCGAGCGATCTTCACTTTTATTCCGAGCCGGCTATATTGAGGGTGTCTTCAAACACAGGGAGACCATGATGAAGAACATCCCAACAGCTTTGCTTGGCGGCGTCGGTGCCTTGCTCGTCTCCGGCGTCCTGGCCGCGGCCGCTGGCCCGGCGACCCATGTCATGACAGTGCGGTTGCCCGGCGGCGCGATCGAACAAATCCGCTACAGCGGCGACGTACCACCCCGGGTGAACATCAGTCCCTGGGCAGGGACGTTCGATTTCGGCTGGCCGGTCGCCGACTTTGGGCCATCGCCCTTCGTCGAAATGGACCGCATCTCCGCCGCAATGGATCGCCAGATGGCAGTTATGATCCGCAACGCCGACGCGATGGCGGCCGATCCGGGTCTGGTCGAAATCAACGCCGGAAAGCTTCCCCCCGGTTCTGAGAGCTATTCCTTTGTCTCGACCATGTCTGGCAACGGCATGTGCGCCCGCAGTATGCAAATCGTTTCACGTGGCGATGGCCAGAAGCCGCAGGTCGTCACCAAGACATATGGCGATTGCGCGAATGCCCGCGGCGGCGCAGCGCCAAGCGTCGAACACATGGCGCCCGCGGAACAGCCTTTCGATGTACGCGAGATACGCTATGCGCCGCGCGTAGCTCCGGACGGCGGCCCGATCCGCGAAGCCAGCGCAGTTCAGTACTAGCCGGCTTCGTCAGGTGCGGTCATCAACAGACGCTGCGCGTTCGCGCGGCGTCTGTTCTCTTTCCCGCAGTGCCGACCGTCAGTCCGCTTCCACGCGTCGTAGAAACGTTCGCTGTTCGCGCAGGATCAGCCTGTCTTTTTCGGCAAATGCGAAGTTGGCCAAGCTTTCGGGATCGGTGCGCAGCTTTGCGCGATAGGTCTCGTAGGCCGCCAGACTCTCGAATTCTATCAGCGCGTGAGCGATGTCGTTCGTGCCCTCATGCGGCATGAAATAGCCGACCAACTCGCCGCCGCAGGCGGGAATGACCGCAAGCCATTTGCGGGCATAGGCTTCGAACGAAGCGCGCTTGAAGGGATCGATCTGATAGCGGATATGGCAGACGATGCGCATCTGGAATGTTCCCAAAGGTCCGCCCGCAACCTAACGCTTGCGCCTGCGAATTCAGTTCGATATGTGTCGAAGTGTGAAGGACGGACCCAGCATTGCGCCTGTCGCCGCACTGGCGGGCGACCCGGCACGCGCCAACATGCTCGCCGCGCTGTCGGGCGGGATGGCGCTGACCGCGAGCGAACTTGCGGCAGAAGCAGGCATCACATTGCAGACGACGAGTTCGCATCTGGCGAAGCTCGCGGCGGCTGGACTGATCTCCGCCACGCGCCAAGGGCGCCATCGTTACTTCCGACTGGCCGACAATGACGTGGCGCAGATGATCGAGGCGATCATGAATGTAGCGGCGCGTACCGGACAGATGCGCACGCGGCCGGGCCCGCGCGACCCGGCGCTACGGCGCGCGCGTATCTGTTACGATCATCTCGCGGGCGAGATGGGTGTCAGCCTCCTCGACACTCTGCTCCATGCCAACTGCATTGCGCGCGAGCACGATGATCTGACTTTGACCAAATCGGGCGCCGATTTCATGGATGGCTTCTGCATAGATATTGACAGGCTCTCCGCTGAGCGGCGGCCATTATGCCGGGCCTGTCTTGATTGGAGCATGCGCCGCCATCATCTCGGCGGCGCACTCGGCGCGGCACTGCTGAAGCGGTTTCAGGAGCTGCAATGGATCACGCGCATCGGCGAAAGCCGCGCCTTGCGCTTCACGCCGGC
>DATJUM010000100.1:0-27972 GCA_035502355.1 Rhizomicrobium sp.
GGTCTCTCTGCGGATATTCGCGCGCGTGTCGGGCTGGCGGAGCGGTATCACGATCTCCTCGAACCCAATGCCTGTGGCGCGCAAGGCGAGCCAGGGCCGCAGACTCCAGCTCGACCAGTTCTTTGTGCCGATGATCAGCCGGTAATGCGGCACGAACGCCCCCGTTGCGGAAACCACGCCGAGGTTTCTAGATTTGCACGTTTCCGAAGCAAAGGCATTTCCATGCATGACCGGCTTGTGACGCAGGCAAAGGCGGCAGTTCCGCTCGACGCAGTGAAAAAATCCGGTCTTGAGGACTGGCTGAAGAAACAGTCGGCCACGGACGCGAAATGGGTACGAAGCGCCGGCTTCGCAGCCAAGGAGGGCGAATTGCTGCTGGTTCCGGGCCCCGGTGGAGAACTTGGCTTTGCGGTGCTGGGTCTCGGAGGACAGGATGATCCGCTCGCGCTCGCCGCATTTCCGGAGTCGCTTCCTGATGGAACCTATGTCTTTCGTGATATGCCGGAGGAATTCACTGGTACGCGTAGCGTGCTTGGCTGGCTGCTGGGAACCTACGAATTCGACCGTTATAAGAGAGGCGATCACCGGTCTGCCAAGCTCTTGCTGTCCGCGCACGCCGACGCGGCGGAGGCGAAACGGATTGCCGAAGGCGTGTTTCTTGCCCGCGATCTCATCAACACGCCCGCGAATGACATGGGACCGGCGGAACTGGCGGACGCCGCCCGCTCGCTCGCCGACAGGTTCGGCGCGGGCATTCAAATCACGGTGGGCGACGATCTCATCGCGCAGAATTATCCGCTTGTTCACGCCGTCGGCCGCGCTTCGGAGCGCGCGCCCCGCCTGATCGATCTCAGCTGGGGTGAGGAAACGGCGCCGAAAGTGACGCTCGTGGGAAAGGGCGTCTGTTTCGATTCCGGCGGACTCGATCTCAAGAATTCGGCCGGCATGCTCACCATGAAGAAAGACATGGGTGGTGCTGCGGTCGTGCTCGGGCTCGCGCAGATGGTGATGGATGCCGGTCTTTTCGTCCGGCTGCGCGTACTTATTCCGGCGGTCGAGAATTCCGTGTCGGGGCGCGCCTATCGTCCGGGCGATGTTCTCCGCAGCCGGAAAGGTCTTACTGTCGAAATCGGCAACACAGACGCAGAAGGCCGGCTGGTATTGGCCGATGCGTTATCCGAAGCAGACGACGAAGCGCCCGAGCTTCTGATCGACATCGCCACGCTAACGGGCGCGGCGCGCGCGGCAACGGGCATGGAACTGCCGCCTTTCTTTACCGATGACGAAACGCTGGCCGGTGAGCTGTCGCGCATTGCTACCGGCGTGCATGATCCACTGTGGCGGTTGCCGCTCTGGCGCGGTTATGAAAATACGCTGAGCAGCCCGATTGCCGATCTGAACAACAATCCCGACTACAATCTCGCTGGCGCGATCACGGCGGCACTGTTTCTCAACCGGTTCGTAAGCAGGACGCGTTCGTGGGTTCATCTCGACATTCCAGCATGGATCGACCGTCCCCGGCCAGGCCGCCGCCGCGGCGCGGAGGCCAATGGTGCGAGGGCCCTCTATGCATTGCTTTCTTCGCGTTACCCCGCGGCCGCACGCAAGAAGCCAGCGAAGCGGAAGTAATTAATCAAAATCCGCATGATTTCTTCCCACGCCTCACGGCATGCGCCGAGTCGGATTCTTCAGCATGCAAGGTGGCCTCTCCGGCGCGAGAACAGAGGATTCGATACTACCCCGGCTTGGCGGGCGCGGGCGTCGCCGGCTTCCCGCCCGGAGCAGCCGGCGCGGTTTTGCCGGACGGTGCTTTTGCCGGAGCAGCGGGCGCCGGCGGCGGAATCGGTGCCGGCGTATCGGCAAGCGTGCGCAGATAGGCAAGAAGGTCTATGCGATCCTGCGCGCTCGGCAGTCCGGCGAATGTCATTTTCGTGCCAGGCACCATCTCCTGCGGCGATCTCAAATAACGAAACAGATTGGCGTAGGTCCAGGGCGCGTGGCTCGACGACATCGCAGTCGAATAGCTGAAGCTCGAGCGGGAAGCGCGAGGGCGATTGACGATTCCCCAAAGGTTTGGGCCAATTTTGTCGGGACCACCCTTGCTCAGATCGTGGCATTGTTCGCATCGTGCAGAGATATCTTTCCCTTTCGCAACATCGGCTTTGGGAAGCACTGTGCCGAAATCCGGCAAGGGTTCCTCGGTGGGCTGAGCCGGCGTGCTGCTTTCACTTGCTGCGGGGACGCCCGCCACGACATAGCCCGGCTTGGACGGCAACGGCACGAGGAAGATGAAATCGCTTGCGATCTTGACCGCGACGATGAAAAGCAGCGTGCCGAGAACCGCGCCGAAAATCTTGTTCACCTCAAAGGAATCCATAAGGTCCGGCTCCGCGTCTCTGGGGCAGATAAAACATGGCGGGCTTCCCGGAGTGGCGTTGGCGGCGCAGTTTTTCTGTGCCGCCCCTTCCGAGAACCGGCGCGACATTACCTGCCAGCCTCGGAGCGTCATTGCGGCGAAGCGTCGCATAAGTACCGGAGAATATGAGAGAAAGAACGCATGAGTTGCATCGTCATCATTCCGGCGCGCATGGCGGCGACAAGGCTTCCCGGCAAGCCGCTCGCCGATATTGGCGGCACGCCGATGATCGTTCGTGTCTGGCAGAGCGCGATGAAGGCTGGAACGGGACCGGTGGCGGTTGCTGCCGGTGATGCAGAAATCGCGTCTGTCATTGGTCAGCGCGGCGGAACTGCCGTTGTGACCGATGCCGCTCTGCCCTCGGGCACGGATCGCATACATGCCGCGCTCGGGATTCTCGATCCGCACGGCGTACACGCAACAGTGGTCAATCTGCAGGGAGATCTGCCGCTGCTCGATCCGGTTCAACTGCGGACCGTGAAAGAAACGCTCGAAACAAGCGACGCAGACATCGCCACGCTGGTGGCACCGATTACGAACCCTGCCGATCTCGACAATCCGAACGTCGTGAAGCCGGTCGTCGCATGGGCGGAAGGCGAGAGCTACGGCCGCGCGCTTTATTTCTCCCGCGCGCGCGTACCTTTCGGCGACGGTCCCCATTATCACCACATCGGAATCTACGCCTTCCGGCGCAACGCTTTGGCGCGTTTTGTCGAACTGCCGGCATCGCCGCTCGAAAGACGCGAAAGGCTCGAACAACTCCGCGCGCTGGAAGCGGGCATGCAGATCGTCGTTGCCCGCGTGAATGAAGCGCCGCTGTCGGTAGACACGCCTGAGGATCTTGAAAGAGCGCGCGCCGCCGCGCTGTCCGGAACGAAATAACAGGATCGGAATTGCTCATGGGCCGGAAAGCACGGAAATTCGGGATTGTCCGCGTCGCGTTCCAGGGCGAACCGGGCGCCTACGCACATCTCTCTGCCCGCGAAGCGATGCCGCAAGCGCAGGCAGTTCCCAAGCCGACTTTCGAAGATGCGGTTCATGCGGTTCGGGAGGGCGAAGCCGATCGCGCCATCATTCCCGTTGAGAATTCTCTGCACGGCCGCATCGCCGACATTCATCATCTGCTGCCCGATGCCGGTCTCTATATTGCGGGCGAGCATTTTCATCGCGTGCGGCACCAGCTTCTGGGTATCAAGGGCGCGAAGCTTGAGGGCATAAGAACGGTCCTCAGTCAGGCGCCCGCGCTCGGGCAATGCCGGAAAATCATTGGAGACATGAAACTGACTGCGCAGAACTGGCACGACACCGCCGGCTCCGCCCGCCACGTCGCGGAACTTGGCGATGTCAGCGTCGCCGCCATCGCCTCCACGCTTGCCGGCGAGCTTTACGGCCTTGAGATCCTGAAAGCCGACATCGAGGACGCGCCGCACAATGTGACGCGGTTTCTGATCATGTCGCGCGAACCGGCGCAGGCTCCGAAGAGCGAGATGCCGGTCATGACCACGTTCATTTTCCGGGTAAGGAATGTCCCCGCAGCACTCTACAAGGTGTTGGGCGGATTCGCCACCAACGGAGTCAACATCACGAAGCTGGAAAGCTATCAGCTCGGCGGTTCGTTCAACGCAACCCAGTTTTATGCCGACATCGAAGGACATCCCGACGAGCGCCGCGTGCAGCTGGCGCTGGAAGAGCTCCAATTCTTCGCCAGCAGGTTCACACTGCTCGGTACCTATCCCGCCCATCCCTTCCGCTCGGACATGCCGGAAGGGTAGGCACGACTAATATCTTTCACCCGAAGCGCAAGAAAAATTAGTGCGTGCCGAAGGCGGGCCGTTTCTTTCCTTTGTGCCCTTTGCGGCGGATTCTTTTTTCCGCAAATCATTCGCACGCAGCGATCAATCTTACGTAGCGGTCCCTGTCCGCGGTGCTGAAGCAGCAGAATACGACACGCGAAAATCCACCATGTTCATCGAGGGTGCCCATGACCGCATCGAATGCGATCTCTGCCGCCAGATCGGCCGGCCAGCCATAAATGCCGGTGCCGATGCAGGGAAAGGCGATTTCGCCAATGCCGTTTCCCCGCGCGAGCGCGAGCGAATTGCGGTAGCAGCCGGCAAGCAGCCTTTTGTTCCGCTCCCGTGAAGAGGCGCCTGTTTCCCAGACCGGCGCCACGGTGTGGATCACATAGTCCGCCCGCAGGCGATGCCCGCGCGTCAGCACGGCCTCGCCCGTGGGACAGCGGCTGATGCGGCGCAATTCCGTCTCCATTTCCGGACCGGCCTTGCGGCGAATGGCGCCGTCCACGCCGCCGCCCATGATGAGTTCTTCGTTGGCGGCGTTGACGATGCAGGAGATCTCGAGCGCGCTGATATCCGCCTCGATCGCGGAAAGGATGTTGCGAGTCGCATTTGTCATGTTCGCCGTCAGGGCCCCTATCGCATCTCATTCGCCCAGGATCGAATGAGATGATGCGCGATCGCGATCGGCGGCGGGATTCGCAGGCCGCCGATTGTCTCTCCGGAGAGCAGCCCGCGCGCCGTTGTCCGGTCGAGCCAGCGCGCCTCGGCGAGTTCGTTGTCTTGGAGCGTGATCTCGCGGCTCAGCGCTTCGGCGAAGCAGCCGATCATCAGCGAAGACGGAAAAGGCCAGGGCTGCGTCGCGTAATAGGTCACGTGGCCGGTGCGCACCCCGGTCTCTTCGAAAATTTCGCGGCGTACGGCTTCTTCGATCGTCTCACCCGGTTCAACATAGCCGGCGAGTGCTGAAAACATCTGCGGCTGGAATTGATGTCCCCGCCCGAGCAGACAATGTTCGCCGTCGAGCGCCAGCATGATCACGACGGGATCGGTGCGCGGAAAATGTTCGGCGCCGCAATTGGGGCAAAGACGGCGATATCCCGCATCCATCGCCCGCGTGCGCGCGCCACAGCGGGAGCAGAAACCGTGACGCTGATGCCAGTCGATCAGCGCTTTGGCCTGGGCAAGAATTGCAATTTCATCCTCGGGCAGGAGTGGTGCCGCAGCGCGCAGCTCCCGGAACTGGCCGAGCCCCGCCAGCGGCCCGTCACGTTCAGGCTCCGCCGCGGCGGAAATGTCCAGCGCAAAGACTGCGCGGCCGGCATCCAGGCCCAGGAACACGCAAGGCGCCTCGGGGCCGGCCAACCGCTCGCACAGTCCGGGCGGGAAGAATGCGGCGCGGGCCGAATCGGTGCTGCCGATAAGGAGAGGCTGGAGATTCCACAGCGGAAGCACAAGAGAGCCTGCGTCTGCAAGTCGGGCGCCGATCCAGTCGGCATCCGCCCGGCGATGGCTCGCCCGGTCGAGTCTGCTGCCCGCAAATGGCATCATGGAAACCCTCGCGCGAGGCATGAAGCTAGCGAGCCGCGCGGCCATGACAAGCCGACGCGCATCCAAGCCGTCGCTTCTGCCGAGTGGCTGGTGTAGCTACACCGTCGTGACGTGGTTGCTGTCGCCGGTTTCGAACTTTGTCTCGCTGCATGCGTCCGTGGTTGTAGCGGGCGCCTTTGCCGCATTGACCATTGCCGCTGCTGGTTTCGCGGCTTGGCCCGCCTGGAGCCGGCGCGGCGCAAAGCCGCTGGCCCACGCTTTCCTCGCAGGCGCCATCGCCTTGTTCGTGATCGGAATTGGCGGAGGCACCTATCTGCTCCTTGGCCGGCCGGAGCTTGCGGAACGAACAATTTCAGCCCCCGATGCCAGCGATGTGCCGGCCCTTGTTGCAGAACTTGCACGACGGATGCGGGACAGGCCCGGCGACGTGACCGGCTGGACCCTGCTCGGGCGCGGCTACCTCACTTTGAGCGACGCAAGCCAGGCAGCCATTGCGTTCCGGCATGCCAGCGATCTGGCGATGCCGCAGCAGAAACCGGGATTGCTTTCGGCCTATGGCGAGGCGCTTGTCCTCTCCACAGGTTCGGTCACGCCGGAAGCGGAGGCGGCGTTCGACGAGGCGCTTGCCGGAAACCCGAAAGACGATGCAGCGCGGTATTATCTTGGCGAGGCCTATGCTGACCGCCATCAATCGGAGCGGGCGTTGGCCTTGTGGCGAAGCCTGCTCGCCGATGCGCCGCCGAACGCGCCATGGCGTGCAGAGCTGATCAACCGCATCGCCATGCTCCAGAGCATGGACGCGTCGGTGCCCAATATACGGGTAATGGTTGCCGGACTTGCCGCCCGCCTGAAATCAAATCCCGATGATCCGGATGGCTGGGAGCGCCTGATACGCGCCTATAAGGTGCTTGGCGAGAATATACAGGCCAGGTCGGCACTTGCGAGCGCACAAGCGGCCATGAAAGGACGCCCCAAAGCTCTCGCTGCATTGGAGGCCGAAGCCCAATCGCTTGGAATCGAGAAGTAGGCGCAGCGCTCAGGTCCGCAGGCGGCCTTGCCACACCGGCCAGCAACCCGCGCGTCCGGCGGCTTTCGATGCATCATAGAGGCGCAGTTGCGCGTCTTCGGCGTTCCGGCCGGTCTCCGTCGCCATGTAATCTTCGGAAGCCGGACACCACATGTAGAACTGGTGCTCACCCGGGGCGTAGAAATCCGACTGGGCGCTCGATGTGAAATTTCCGGCTGCCGCCACGCCTGCCCCCGTAAAGATCGCGCCCGCCGCCAGGATCACCAGAAATCGCTTCGTCATTGCTGTTCACCACGCTTACTGTCGGACGATGCCGGACAAACTTGGCCGGAATTCGACGGGAATTTTCCCTGTTCGCGCCAGTCCCGGTCGCCTGAATAGAGCTTGCCACAGCTCCTGTCACGAGAAATTCTGTTTAATCATAGAGACTTAGCAATTGATTAGCTGCTAATCGCGGATTCGAGTCGAAGAGATGCCATCTTGGCGGAGCGCTGCTTCGATCGCGGATGTTGCACGTTCGACCGCTTCGCCAGCCCGGCCTCTGACGACCAGCTGAACCCGCGGTCCACTCTCGGCAAAGGCAGGATAGGAACCGATGATGACGGCAGGGTGCTCGCGCTGGACTTGCGCCAATGCGCCAGCGATCCGGCCCTCGCCGATCTGAGCGGAAATCGTCTGCGATATTACAACGCGTCCCCTCGCAAGCCGCGGACCGACATCCTCCAGCATGGCGCGCATGATCATGGGCACGCCCGCAAGGACGAAGACATTGGCGATCTGAAATCCCGGCGCTGTCGAAACGCTGTTGCGGATGAGGGTGGCGCCTTCGGGGATGCGCGCCATGCGCCGGCGCATGTCATTGAATTCGCCTGGCTTGTAGCGGGGGGCGAGCAGCGCCAGCGCTTCGGGATGGTAGTCCACCGGGACGCCGAACGCGCGACCCACCGCGTCGGTCGTGATATCGTCATGAGTGGGGCCGATTCCACCCGTCGTGAACACATAAGTATAGTGCTGACGCAGGACATTGAGCGCCGCCGCGATCTCCTCCTCACGGTCGCGCACCATGCGGGCCTCGCAGACATCGATGCCGTAGGTCGCAAGAAATTTCGCGATATAAGCGAGATTCGAATCCTGGGTCCGTCCCGACAGAAGTTCGTCGCCGATCAGGAGCACAGCGGCGGTCGGCGACGGGACATCTTCCTCTGTCATGCGAAGTGGTCCCTGGCCAGCGGTACAGCCCGTCTTGGCTTGCCGCCAAAAATCCCTAGATTGTGGCGATGTCCAGTCCTCAAACCGAGCTTTCTATTCCTGTCGGCAGCGCCAGAGCTGCGAGCGGGGTTGTTTCGCTGCACGGAGCTGAAGCCTTTGCCGGCATGCGTCGCGCGGGGCGGCTTGCGGCGGAGGTGCTCGACCTTCTCGTGCCCGAGGTCGCGCCCGGCGTGACGACCGCAAAGCTCGATCGTCTCGCCTTCGAATATACACTTGATCACCATGCGATCCCGGCGTGTCTGGGTTATCGCGGCTACCGGCACACACTCTGCACCTCCATCAATCACGTTGTGTGCCACGGCATTCCCAACAACAAGCCGCTCCGCGACGGCGATATCGTCAATATCGACGTAACGGTGATCGTCGATGGCTGGCATGGCGATACCAGTCGCATGTACCTGGTCGGCGACGTAAAGCGGAAAGCATTGCGCCTCGTCGAGATCACGCACGAGTCGATGATGCGCGGCATCGCCGCGGTGAAACCCGGCGCGACAACGGGCGATATCGGTTACGCCATTCAATCCTATGCCGAAGGACAGGAACGGTGTGCCGTGGTGCGGGATTTCTGCGGCCATGGCGTCGGGCAAATCTTTCATGGGCTGCCCAACATCGTCCATTACGGCAAGCCCGGTCATGGGCTCGGGTTGAGGCCCGGCATGTTCTTCACCGTCGAGCCGATGATCAATCTCGGCGGCTTGGGCGTGAAGGTCTTGAACGACGGCTGGACGGCGGTGACGCGCGACCGCTCGCTCTCCGCGCAATTCGAGCACAGCGTCGGCGTGACGGAAAGCGGCGTCGAGATATTCACGCTGTCGCCCAAGGGGCTGCACAAGCCGCCCTACAGCACCTGACATCGGCCGCCAAGGGCACGCGGCCTCTGTCGCGAAGCCGCCCATGTACCATCTCCTGCGACAGCCCGTTACGATTGGCGCATTGCGGCCGTCGTTTCGTTCTTCGAAAATGAAACGAGGGAAACGCATGCGGCCCGAACTTTCAGATTGTGAAGTGAAACCGCATTATCTCGGCCATCGAGACCGGCTGCGTGCGCGCCTGCTCGAGCGGGGCGCGGAATCTCTCGCCGATTACGAACTGATGGAGCTGGTTCTCTTCGCGGCCATTCCGCAGCGCGACGTGAAACCCCTGGCAAAAGAGCTGATCGACAAGTTCGGCAGCTTCGCCGATGCGGTCGCCGCGCCGGCCGAACGGCTGAAACAATTCAAATGGCTGAAAGAACGCGGAATCGCGCAGCTCAAGATCGTCGAAGCAGCGGCAGTGCGGTTGGCCAGGACGCGCGTGGTGGGGAAACCGGTGCTGAGCTCATGGAATGCCCTGCTCGACTATTGCGCCGCCGCCATGGCGCGCGCGCCGGAAGAAGAATTTCGCGTGCTGTTTCTCGACCGCAAGAACGTGCTGATCCAGGACAAGGTGATGAATCGCGGCACGGTCGATCACGCCCCGGTCTATCCGCGCGAAATCGTGAAACTGGCGCTCGAACTCTCGGCTTCCGCGCTTATTCTCGTCCATAATCATCCGAGCGGCGATCCAACGCCCAGCCGCGCCGATATCGAAATGACCCGCGAAGTCGTCGAAGCCGCGCGCGCCCTCAGGGTCGCCGTGCATGATCACCTTGTGATCGGCCGGAACGGCACGGCAAGCTTCAAGGCGCTGGGGCTGTTGTGAGCGCGGCATTTGCCCAAAAACGTAAAGCCTGAGGTAATCGCCAGGTGGCAGCATGGCCCGACCGCAAGCGGTTTTGGGAAGCGGCGCAATGACAGGGCATCGAAGAGAACAAATCCGGGCGGCGGCGACGGACGGCGGTCCTGTAACACCCACCAGATTTGCCGGGATGATCCCGATTCTACTCGGGCTGATTTTCGCGCCGGCACCGGCGGCGCCGCTGAACATGGCCGTTTCGCAGCAAACCGTAAACGCGCCCGGACCCAGCCTCGCGCTTTTCCGGAATCCTTACTATGCCTGCGTCACGAATTACTACGTCGCCACGGACGGCAGCGATTCGAACAACGGCACCAGCCCGGAAACGCCCTGGCTCACATTGCAGCACGCCAATGATTCGCTGCCGGACGGAGGCGCGGCCGCCGGTTCCTGCATCAATGTGGCACCAGGGACTTATCCGGGCGGCGTCGCGCTCAGCACCGGCGGCGCAAGAGCGACTTCGAAGGGATATGTCGTCTATCGTTGCCGGAAGCTCGATGCCTGCACCCTTGCCGCAGCGGGGTGGGCGACCGGAGCCTTCGACGCCACGGGCACCAATGCTGGCGATCCGCACCCCGCCTATCTCATCTTCGATGGGTTCAAGCTCATTGCGCCGGAGGCGTATCAGTATTCCGTGGCGATTTCGTGCTGGGCCGGCAATTCCGGGACCTCCGCCACCTGCCATCACTGGATGATTCTCAACAGCATCTTCAAAGGATATGGCGAAGCCGGAATCGATCTGGCCGATGGCGAATATTACATCTCCTCCCACAACATCGTTTACGACAATGCCGTGTTTTGCGACGGCCAGATCTACGGTTCAGGCATATCCTATGTCGTCTTGAAACCGGTCGCCAATTACAATCCGACCGCCGACGACACGAATGCGCACAACAACGCCGCGCTGAATCGCATCGGAATCCAGGGACCGAACTTTCCCTTCCATAATCTGGTGGCCTGGAACACGGTCTACACCAACCGCAATACCTGCAAGGGCAGCGATACCGACGGCAACGGCATCATCATGGACTCCTTCAGCGAGGGAAATGGAAACAAAGTCGAGTACACCTTTCCCACGCTCGTCGCCTTCAATATCTCGTACAACAATGGCGGCGGCGGGGTTCATATCTTCTTTTCCGAAGACGTGACCGCGGCGAACAACACTGTCTACAACGATTATCTCGATCCGCAGAATTCCGGGGCCGCCCGGGCCGGCATCGATACCAACCAAAGCTACAGCGACATCATCATCAACAACATCGTCATTGGCATTCCAGCCCCACCCGGCGAAGGCGGCTGCGCGTTCTATGCAAAGCCTTATGCGCAGTTCAACAGCGCCATGCTGGGCGGCGTAAGGAGCGGCATGCCGGCCGATTCCTTCAGCAACAACATCACCGAGCTTCAGGGCGGCAACACCAGCTGCTGGGGCGCGTTCGGAGAAGATCCGCCGACGGGCGAAAATCCGATGTTCAATGCCGACACCTACTCCTGCTCGTCCAACCAGTGCGCCACGGATCCCGAATGGATCGATGTCGGAAACGAAACCGCCGGCTCCGAGAAGAAACAGCCCAAGGGCGCCAATTTTGCGCTCCAGCCGGGAAGTTCCGCGATCGGATATGGCATGACGGAGCCGTGGCTCTCGTCGCAGTCCCCGGATGCTGGCGCCTGCTATCACACGCTGACGACCTGCCCCCTAAAGCATCCGGAATAGAGGCCCAAGGTCTTGTAGTCGCGGATTGCCGCACCGGATCGTTAATTTGATTGCGCTCAATATTGAGAGGACGGCGCGTGTCTAGGGAACGTCCCGCAGCAAGAGGGATTTCCCATGAGCGCGGAAGAAATCGCCTTTCTCATAGTGGTCTTTGGCGGACTTGCAGTATTCGGAATCGTGCTGGGTTATGTGAGCTGGTGGTCCGCCAGACCGGGCAGCCACGCGGAAAGAGCCAGCCGGACTGCCGGAAGAATTTCGGTTTCCCCCGCCCCGTCGGGTATGGCATAATTGCGACCTCGCCGCTGCGCGGTGGCGCGTGCCTGCGTCCCGCGATGCAGGAGCGATGCGGGGTTGCCGGACATGGCAGGGATGAGATTCGGTTCGATTCGCTTGGCAGTGTTTGCGCTGGCGTTCGCCACATGGCCCGCCTTTGCCGGCACGCCTTCGCTGGTTGACCAGGCGGCGCATGCGTTGCTGGCGCGCGAAGAGCCGGTCACGTGGATTGATGGCCATCGCACCGGGTCGGCATGGAAAAGCGTAATCCAGGCGCCGAATTATCAAACCGACCGCAATGGGGGCGCAGCGGGGATCGGCATGGGTTTCCTTGCCGCCTATGACACCACGGGAAAAGCCGCCTATCTCAATGCCGCGACCGAGGCCGGTGATTTTCTCGTCGCCGCGCAAATGCCTGCGGAGAGCGGCCGCTGGCCCGATTATTACAATCCCGCGGGCCCGGCTGATTATGGATTTACGTCCTTCGACGACGGTGCGCCCGGCATCGCTGATTTCCTGTGGCGCCTGTACGAGCGGACCGGGAATGCGCGTTTTGCCTCCACAGCGCTGTCGGCAATGGATTGGGAGATTTCGAAGGCCGAGGCACCGTCGGGCGAAACTTGTCCGCCCGTGTGCGTCTGGCCCTGGCAGGATCCAGCCACGGACAGGATCTATACAGGAATCGGCAATGGCGTGGCCGGCATTGCCTGGACCTTCAATGCATTCGCCGTGCGGCGGGCTGGAATGGATCCCGTGGCGAGCGCGCGCTACGAGAGATACGCGCAAGCTGCCGCTTCCTGGCTCGAAAGCCAGATGGTGCATGTCAAGCTCGCACATGGCGAAGAGGCCGCCAGCATTCCGGAGAGCCCCGGTACCAAAGATTTTGCCACGGGCTATCTGTCCGGGTCGGCCGGTGATGCCTTTCTGTTTTATCAGCTCTATCTGACGACCGGACGGAACCAGTACCGGCATGACGGCGACCTTCTGCTCAACTGGGTGCGCGCGCAGGGCGTAAAGGACGGTTCCTGTCCGGGCCTGAAATGGCCCATCCAGACGAAAGGCCGTGGCCACAAGCTTTTTGCCGCCGGGGTCGAGGATGGCAGTGCGGGCATCGGCTGGGTGGCGCTGCAGGCCTACAAGCTGCTGATCACACGCTCGCCGGCGCCTGCCATCAGGGATTTGGAACTCGCGCGGGCCGCAGGTGACTGGTTGCTCTCACCCTGCGCCGGCCGCGACAAGGACCAGAAAGCCTATTGGCCGGCAGACGAAGGACGCGATCTCGTCCATACCAGCCTCGAAAATGGCGCGCCCGGCATTGCGGTATTTCTTTATGACCTATTCGGGGAAACAGGTGCCCCGTCCTATCGGGATGGCGCCGCAGACGCGCGGCGATGGATCGCATCGGTGACCTTCGACGACCATGGCACGCCGTACTGGTGCGAGTATAGCGAGGCTGGAAACTGGCATCTCTGCCGCGAACCGTCATGGCATTGGGGCGCTGCGGGAATCCTCGGCATGGCCGCAAGGCTTGATGGCTGGCCGCTTGACATTCCAGGCGAGGAGCCGGGGCTCATCCGAAGGTATTAGGAAACCGGCTTGATCGTCCGTACAGATTACTTCGCTTTTTTCGAGACAATCCTGAAATGATCCCGCGCTATGCGAGGCCGGCGATGTCGGCGCTGTGGTCGCCCGAGCAGCGCTACCGCACCTGGTTCGAAATCGAGGCGCACGCCGCCGACGCGATGGCGGAGGCGGGGGAGATTCCCAGAGAGGCTGCCCGTATCATCCGCGAAAGAGGCAATGCGGCGCAGT
Organism: Rhizomicrobium sp.; assembly: GCA_035502355.1. GTDB lineage: Bacteria > Pseudomonadota > Alphaproteobacteria > Micropepsales > Micropepsaceae > Rhizomicrobium. The sequence continues at coordinate 13,569 of DATJUM010000100.1, forward strand.
TCGAGCCGGCGCGCATCGACGCGATCGAGCGCGAAGTCAGGCATGACGTGATTGCATTCCTGACGCATGTGGCCGAGATCGTCGGACCCGAAGCGCGCTTTCTCCACCAGGGAATGACATCGTCCGATGTGCTCGACACGTGTCTTTCCGTCCAGCTCAGGCGCGCGAGCGATATTCTGATCGAGGATGTGGACCGATTGCTGGCAGGGCTGAAACGCCGCGCTTTCGAATACAAGGATGCTGTCACCATCGGCCGGAGCCACGGCGTTCATGCCGAGCCAACTACGTTTGGCATCAAGCTTGCCGGATATTATGCCGAGTTCGCCCGTGCCCGTTCGCGTCTTGTCGCGGCGCGCGATGAAATCTCTGTTTGTGCAATCTCCGGCGCCGTCGGCACTTTCGCGAACGTCGCGCCGCAGATCGAAACCCATGTCGCCCATGCGATGGGCCTCAAGGTCGAACCGGTTTCGAGTCAGGTCATTCCGCGCGACCGGCATGCGGCTTATTTCGCGGCACTTGCCGTCGTCGCAAGCTCCATCGAGCGGCTCGCCACGGAAATCCGCCATCTGCAGCGCACCGAAGTGCTCGAGGCGGAGGAATTCTTCTCGGAGGGCCAGAAAGGGTCTTCCGCAATGCCGCACAAACGCAATCCCGTGCTATCGGAGAATCTGACCGGCCTCGCCCGCATGATACGCGCATACGCGATACCCGCGCTGGAAGACGTGGCGCTCTGGCACGAGCGCGACATCTCCCATTCTTCCGTCGAGCGATTCATCGCGCCCGATGCCACGATCACGCTGGATTTCGCGCTCGCCCGCGCGACCGAAATCGTCGAGAAGCTGGTGGTTTACCCGGAACGGATGAAGGAAAACCTCGAACGCACGCGTGGCCTCGTGCACAGCCAGCGCGTGCTGCTCGCGCTGACGCAGGCGGGCGTGGGCCGGGACGAGGCCTATCGCCTGGTGCAGCGAAACGCGATGAAAGCCTGGCGCGGCGAAGGGACATTCCTCGACCTGCTCAAATCGGATGCCCAGGTGACCCGCACCCTGGGTCCACATTCACTCGAATCGCTGTTCGATCTCGACTATCACCTGAAGCATGTCGACACGATCTTCGCGCGGGTGTTCGGCGCGTAATCGCCCTTAAGGCAGCGCGAAGGCGATTACGCTGTCGCCGCGTTTGGTGTCGAGCTTTGCGTGACCGCCGGCGGCGATAACGACGTATTGGCGGCCTTTCCAGACATAGGTCATTGGAGTCGCCTGGCCTCCGGCGGGAAGACGGCCGCGCCACAATTCCTTGCCGATACGTGCATCGAAGGCGCGCAAGTAATTATCCATCGCGGCGCCGATAAAGACGAGGCCGCCCGCCGTCACGATGGGTCCGCCGAGATTGGGCGTGCCCGTTTTTCCGACGAAATACTGTGAGAAGGGCAGCAGGTCCTCGGTGGTGCCAAGAGGCACTTCCCAGAAGATGTGCCCGTCATGCATGTCGATGGCGTGCAGCATGCCCCAGGGAGGCGGATTGCATGGAAACCCGAACGGAGAAGTAATCAGCTCGCGTTTCATGCCATAAGGAGTGCCCGCCTGCGGCGAGATTTCCGCATTGGGAAAAGCGCGTTTTTCAGCGTCGAGTTGTGACTTCGGAATCAGCGTGACGAGATGCATCATGCTCGAAGTATTCACATAGGCGATATCGTGTCGCGGATCGAAAGCGAGCCCACCCCAGTTCGTGCCGCCGCCGGTGAAAGGGTAAAGGATGGTGCCGCGCAAGGAAGGCGGCGTGTAGAGTCCTTGCGCACGCGCGGCTGCGATCTTGTTGCGGCATTGGCCGCGGTCGTACCAGGTAAGCCCCCACGCATCTTCCGGCTTGATCCAGTGCGGTGTGAGGGCTTTCGGCGCGATCGGAAAAGGCTGGGTTGGGGACAGCTCTTCGCCCGGCGCGCCGCCCTGCGGCACACGCCGCTCTTCCACGGGAATTAGCGGTTCGCCATTCGCACGATTGAGGGTGAACAGAAGTCCCTGTTTGGTGGGTTCGAGAACGGCAGGCTTGGTCTCGTCCTTGTAGGTGACAAGCCCAAGGGTCGGCTGGGCGGGAACGTCATAATCCCAGACGTCGTGATGGGTGACCTGGAACGCCCAGGCCACGCGCCCGGTCAGCACATGCAGTGCGACCACCGAATCGGCATAGCGGTTGTCACCGGGGCGCTCGCCGCCATAGAAATCCGGGCTCGGACTTGTGGTGGGCAGGAAAACGAGACCGTCTTCTTCATCCACCGACATCGGCCCCCAGACATTTGCAGCGCCGGTCTGCGCGGCGCCCGAACTTGTCCAGCTTGCCGCATTCGACGCGAGCGGATCGCGTGGTATCGGATCGAAGCTCCAGCGCAGCCTGCCGGTTTCCGCGTCATAGGCGTGCACCGTCCCGCGCGGCGCGTTGACACGCTGATTGTCGTCGATCGAGGAACCGACGATGACGAGACCGTGCGTTACTACCGGCGCGGAGGTGATCTGTACTTCGCCCGGATAGATCATCCCCGGCTGCGGATGGATCGAAACCGTGCCCCTTTCGCCAAAACCGGCGCAGGGCTTTCCGGAAGCCGCATCGAGCGCGATCAAGCGGCGGTCATTGGTCGCGAGAAACAGGCGGGATGCGCAAGTCCCGGTGCCGCCTTTCGCGTCGCGCCAGAAGGCGACGCCGCGGCAAATGAAACTGTTGGGATAATGCAGGTGTGGGTCAATTCGCGGATCGAAGCGCCAGATCTGGCGGCCGCTTGCGGGATCAAGGGCGCTTACCTCGTCGAATGGCGAACAGAGGAAGAGCTTTCCGTCATCGAGAATGGGCGTAACCTCGAAAGAGGCGCGGCGCATGGCCGTTCCCTTGCTGGCGAGATCGCCGGTCGAATAGCTCCAGGCGATCCGCAGCTTGCCGACATTGGCCGGCGTGATTTGTGCTGCGGTGGAATAGCGTTCACCGCCTTGATCGCCGCCGTAATAGGGCCACCCAAGCTCGTCCGCCGCCTTGGCCGCGGCGCTCAATCCGGCCAGCAGCAGGACAATCAGCACCGCCCTTGCGTGCATGGGCCGATCAGCTTTTGGTCTCGTGCATCACCTGCTCGGCGGCTTCCGCAAGAAGCTCGTCCATCTTGCGGTTGATCACATGCTCGGAGACGGCAACTTTATGGGCCGCAAAGTCCTGGTGGAGTTTGCGGATGATGTCCTGGTCACGGCCGCCGCGGACTTCGAGGTCCAGGAGCACATTTACGTAGGAGTCCGAGGCAGCTCCGGAGAGGCCGAGCCGTGCGGCCGCCCACAGGCCGAGAAGCTTGTTCCGCCGCGAAATCGTCCGGAAACGCAAATCCTCGTCGTGCGCCCATTTGGCCTCATAGTTCCTTTCACGGTCTTCGAACGCGCCCGTCATCGCGCAACCTCTTGAATTTATTGAGAAAACCAAGGCTTCGGTTCCCCCGCCAAGGCCACCTTAGAGCATGCGCCGAGCTTTCGCGACGGGTTGGGGGGCGGCCCCGCAAGGTAGCGTTGCCGCAGGTCCACACCTTCCGCTAAGGTTCCGGGTTCTCGGGGGCGGGGTACCGTCGCGCGTTTGAGCGGCCCAAGGCAAAGGACAAATTCCATGAAACGCCGCCGCATGATCTACGAAGGCAAGGCCAAGATTCTCTACGAAGGGCCGGAGCCCGGTACGCTGGTTCAATATTTCAAGGACGACACCACGGCCTTCGACGCCACCAAGCGGGCGACCATCGAAGGCAAGGGCGTGCTCAACAACCGCATCTCCGAATATCTCATGTCGCAGCTCGGGGCCATCGGCGTGCCGACGCATTTCGTGCGGCGGCTCAACATGCGCGAACAGCTCGTCAAGGAAGTGGATATCGTTCCGCTCGAAGTCGTCGTGCGCAACATTGCGGCGGGCTCGCTCGCAAAGCGCCTGGGACTTGAGGAAGGCTATGTGCTGCCGCGTTCGATCATCGAATATTACTACAAATCCGACAAGCTGCATGACCCGTGGGTTTCGGAAGAACACATCACGGCCTTTGGCTGGGCCACGCCGCAGGATCTCGACGATATCGTCAACCTGACGATCCGCATCAACGATTTTCTGTCCGGGCTTTTCCTTGGTGCGGGCATCAAGCTCGTCGATTTCAAGGTCGAATTCGGGCGCCTGTGGGAAAACGATTACATGCGCATCGTGCTCGCCGACGAAATCAGCCCCGATTCCTGCCGGCTCTGGGACGTGACAAGCAACGAGAAGATGGACAAGGACCGCTTTCGCCGCGATCTGGGCGGAGTGGTCGAAGCCTATTCTGAAGTGGCGCGGCGGCTTGGCATCATGCCGGAATCCGTGCAGAGCGAGCAGAAGGGGCCAGTACTGGTCAGATGACCTGCGCAAGCAGGATGCCGGCAAATCGGTCGCAGCGGAACGCGCGGGGGTTCTCGGCGAATCGCGCTATACGGGTCGCATGAAGGCGCGCGTTTTCATCACGCTGAAGGACGGTGTGCTCGATCCGCAGGGGAGGGCTATCGGCCACGCGCTCCACAATCTCGGTTTTCAGGAGGTGGGCGAGGTGCGCCAGGGAAAAGTCATCGATATCGAACTCGATGTATCCGATCAGGTGAGGGTCCGCGCGCGGCTCAAAGAGATGTGCGAGCAACTGCTCGCGAACACGGTGATTGAGAAGTATGAGATCGAGTTGAAATGACCGTGTCTTCCCTGTTCCATCCTTCCCTTGAGGGAAGGTCGAAATTTGCGAGCGCTCAGTTGTGTTATATTACGGGCGAAGATGTCGGTGGCGCGCGCCGATTTCGGGGCGGGGTAAGGCCGACGCAAGTACGTGCTTCAAGATCACCCATCCCCCAAATTCGTCGTTTCGCTTCGCTCAAAGATGAATTTCGACCCTCCCTCAAGCGTAGGGCGACAGATCACGCATGAAATCCGCTGTTGTCGTTTTTCCGGCTTCAAACTGTGATCGCGACGCGGCGATGGCGCTTGAACAGGTGACCGGCACGAAACCGGCTATGGTTTGGCATGGCGACAGCGAGCTTCCCGATGTCGACCTCGCTGTGCTGCCGGGCGGCTTTGCCTATGGCGACTATCTGCGTTGCGGCGCGATGGCTGCTCAATCGCCGATCATGCGCGATGTGAAAGCGAAAGCTGGCAAAGGGCTCACGGTGCTCGGCGTGTGCAACGGATTCCAGGTTCTCACCGAAGCCGGAATGCTGCCGGGTGCCTTGATGCGCAATGCCGGCCTGAAGTTCGTGTGCCGGCCGGTCGCGCTGGAGGTTGATGAAACACAGTCCGCTTTCACGCGCAAATACGACAAGGGCCAGAGGATCATCTTTCCCGTCGCGCACGGCGACGGCAACTACTTCGCCGACGAAAACACGCTCGACCGGCTCGAGGGCGAGGGCCGCGTGGTGTTCCGCTACGCACCCGAAGACAATCCCAACGGCTCGGCTCGCAATATTGCGGGCATTCTCAGCGAAAAGCGCAACGTGCTGGGCTTGATGCCGCATCCCGAGCGCGTCTGCGATCCGCTTCTTGGCGGCACCGACGGGCGCGCACTGTTCGAAAGCCTGCTCGAAGCGCTGTCGTGATCCGCGCGGCGGCCATACGGTCCCTCTCCTCCTCTGGAGAAAAGGGAAATGAAAGGCCGGCATGACCGTCATCACTTCCGCGATCGTTCGTGAGCACGGGTTGTCGGATGCGGAGTACGCGCGCATCGAGGCGCTGCTCGGCCGCGCACCGAATCTTGTCGAGCTTGGCATCTTCTCCGTGATGTGGAGCGAGCATTGCTCCTACAAATCGACCCGCGCGCATCTCAAGAGGCTGCCGACCAAAGCGCCCTGGGTGCTGCAGGGGCCGGGCGAAAATGCCGGCGTGATCGATATCGGCGATGGCGACGCCGCCATCTTCAAGATGGAGAGCCACAATCATCCCTCGTTCATCGAGCCTTACCAGGGCGCAGCGACGGGCGTGGGCGGCATCATGCGCGATGTTTTCACCATGGGGGCGCGCCCCGTCGCCATGATGAACGCGTTGCGGTTCGGCGCGCCGGAGCATGAGAAGACCCGGCATCTTGTCGCGGGGGTCGTCGCCGGCATCGGCGGTTATGGCAATTGCATGGGGGTGCCGACGGTCGGGGGCGAAGTGAATTTTCATCCCTCCTACAACGGCAATATCCTCGTCAATGCGATGTGCGTGGGGCTCGCGCGCGCAGACAGGATCTTCAAATCGGCTGCCGAAGGCGCAGGCAATCCGGTCGTCTATATCGGCTCGAAGACGGGCCGTGATGGTATCCATGGCGCCACCATGGCTTCGGCCGAGTTCAACGAAGATTCGCAGGAGAAGCGCCCGACCGTGCAGGTCGGTGATCCCTTCACCGAAAAGCTGTTGCTTGAGGCCTGTCTCGAACTGATGGCAACGGATGCGATCATCGCTATCCAGGATATGGGCGCGGCGGGGCTTACTTCATCATCTGCGGAGATGGCTTCCAAGGGCGGCTCGGGAATCGAACTCGATCTCGATCACGTACCGCAGCGCGAAACCGGCATGACGGCCTATGAAATGCTGCTCTCCGAATCCCAGGAGCGCATGCTCGCCGTGCTCAAGCCCGGCCGCGAACCCGAAGCCGAGCGCATATTTCAGAAATGGGAACTCGATTTTGCGGTGATCGGCCGGACGACGGATACCGATCATTTCGTCGTGAAGCACGAAGGCAAAATCGTCGCCGATATCCCGGTGCAGGCGCTGGCAGACGAAGCACCCGTCTATCAGCGTCCCTATGTGGCGCGTAACCCGGCAGCAGGCGAGCCGGCATATGACCGCGGGCGCTCTATCGTCGACTCATTGAAGAAACTGATGGGTTCGCCCGACATCTGCTCGCGCCGATGGGTCTGGGAGCAGTATGACTGGAGCGTAATGGCCGACACCGTGCAGCCGCCCGGTGGCGACGCCGCGGTCGTTCGCGTGCATGGAACAGACAAGGCACTCGCCGTCACAACGGATGTGACGCCGCGCTACTGCAAGGCCGATCCTTTTGAAGGCGCGAAACAGGCTGTCGCCGAGGCGTGGCGAAATCTGAGCGCGGTCGGTGCGAAGCCGCTCGCCGTAACCGACAATCTCAATTTCGGCAATCCCGAAAAGCCGGAGATCATGGGCGAGATAGCCGCCTGCATTGACGGGATCGCCGAGGCCTGCCGCGCGCTCGATTTTCCCGTCATCTCCGGCAATTGCTCGCTTTACAACGAGACCAACGGCGAGGCGATTCTGCCGACACCCGCAATCGGCGGCGTCGGACTGATTTCCGATGTGCGACACATGGCGACGATTGCGCTCAAACGCGAAGGCGATGCAATCATTCTCATCGGCGAGACGAAGGGGCAACTCGGGCAATCGCTCTATCTGCGCGAGATCGAGGGGCTGGAAGAAGGCGCTGTGCCGCCTGTCGACCTGATCGTGGAGCGGCGCAATGGCGAATTTGTCCGTAGACTGATCGAATCCGGTCAGGTGGACACGGTGCATGACATTTCGGATGGCGGCCTTCTGGTCGCGCTCGCCGAAATGGCGATTGCCGGCGGCATGGGCGCGAAGATCGCCTTCGAAATCGGCCACGCAATTCCCTGCAGTTTCGGCGAGGACCAGGGCCGCTTTCTGCTTGGCGTGCCTGGTCCGGTGGCCAATCGCCTGCTGGCAGAGGCGGAAGTGGCCGGCGTGCCGGCGGTTTTGCTCGGCGAGACGGGCGGCGATAGAATTGCGGTCGCCGGAAATGGCGAGATTGCGGTCGCCGAATTGCGACGCGCGCATGAAAGCTGGTTTCCGGCCTTCATGAGTACGAGCGAAATCTTGCCGACCAACTGACGAGCGCCACCATGCCGATGTCCGCGACCGAGATCGAAAACCTGATCCGTGAAGCCTTTCCGGACGCCGACGTCACCATCACCGACCTTGCCGGTGACAACGACCATTACGCGGCCATGGTTACCAGCCGCGCCTTCAAGGGCCGGACGCGAGTCCAGCAACACCAGATGGTCTATGATGCGCTTAAGGGCCGGATGGGCGGGGTGCTTCACGCCCTGTCGCTGCAGACGGCGGCCAAGAATTGAACGAGGCTTGACGGGCGGGTGTGCCGTCCCTAACTGCAACTGGCGAGTTCTGAGAGGTTGTCATGTCCGAAACGATTGCCGAGCGCATCGCCGACGATATCGGGGCCAGTGACGTTGTACTGTTCATGAAGGGCACACCGGTCTTCCCGCAATGCGGCTTCTCCGCGGCGGTGGTGCAGATTCTCACCCAGCTTGGCGTGAAGTTCAAAAGCTTCGACGTGCTCAAGGATCCGGAGTTGCGCCAGGGGATCAAGGAATTCTCCAACTGGCCCACGATCCCGCAGCTCTACGTAAAGGGCGAGTTCGTGGGCGGCTGCGACATCATCCGAGAGATGTACGAGAACGACGAGCTCGAGCCTCTGTTCAAGGAGCGCGGTATCGCCCTCGCAAGCGCCTGATACCGCTGCCTGCTTTCGCGTAATCCGACCGTCGCCCGCTTGATGCGGACGACGAGGTTGCGTGGCGATCGACGGCTAACCAGCCGTCCTCGCGCGCTGCAGCTGGGTTTCAATGTCCGGCAGGAAGGCGGCGAGAAGGCCGAGCATGGGCAGGAAAGCGCAGACCCGGTAGATGAAGGCTATGCTCGTCATGTCGGCGACTTTCCCGAGCAGCGCCGCGCCGACCGCGGCGGTGCCGAACGACAATCCATAGAACAGGCCCGCAATTACGCCCAGGCGCCCGGGCACGAGCTCCTGCCCATAGACCACGATGGCCGAAAACGCCGACGCCATAATGAGCCCCACTGCGACGCTCAGCGCGCCGGTCCAAAACAGATTTGCGAAGGGCATCGCGAGCGTAAAGGGCAGGGCGCCGAGGATTGAGAACCAGATGACGTATTTCCGTCCGAAACGGTCGCCGATCGGCCCGCCGAAGAACGTGCCGACCGCGACGGCGGCGAGAAACATGAACAGATAGAATTGTGCCGTGCGCACGGAGAGATGGAATTTCTGGATCAGGTAGAACGTATAATAGCTGCCGATGCAGGTAAGATAGACATATTTCGAGAAGATCAGGATCAGCAGGATTGCAATCGACCGGCGCACCTTGGCCGGCGAAAGCGCGTGCAACGCAATCCGGCGTGCCCGGATGCGCGCGATGCCGTGTGTCTTGTACCAGATGCCGACGTTCCAGAGTATGAAGATGGCCGCGAGCGCCGCCAGCGAATACCAGGCGATGCTCCTCTGACCCCAGGTAAGAACGATCAATGCCGCGGTGAAGGGGCCGAGCGCCGACCCGATATTGCCGCCGAACTGGAAAAGCGCCTGCGCGAGCCCATGCCGCCCGCCCGACGCCATGCGCGCGACGCGCGAGGACTCGGGATGAAACACTGCCGAACCGAGGCCCACGAAAGCTGCTGATACCAGAATCATCGCGTAGCTGTGCGCGGCCGATAATGCGAGAAGACCGATCAGGGTGAACACCATGCCGGTCGCAAGCGACCAGGGCATGGGCCGCTTGTCGGCCACGAAGCCCACAAGCGGTTGAAGCAGCGAGGCGGTGAACTGGAAGGCAAAAGTGACGAACCCGATCTCGGCGAAATCGAGGTGATAAGCGGTCTTCAGCGTGGGATAGATCGCCGGCAGCAGCGCCTGCATCATGTCGTTCAGCAGGTGCGCAAAGCTTACCGCGAACAGAACGGCGAAAGTGGTCTCTTCCGCCACCCGGCTCGGCGCCAGGAAAGCAGGTCTGTTCATCGTTCCGTTGCAGTGCGGCGCATGGCCCGGCATAGCGCGCCGACTGTCGCCTTGCCACATCCCGTTCTGCATGACAGATGACCGGATTTGCGCTGGCGTCCCTTCCCATTTCCGCACATCGCCTTAGGATGCGGCATCGTGCCGACAGGTGCCGAATTGCGGTTTGCCCGCCCTCTTTTCGCAGTGGTTGCGCTCGCGGTGACGGGAACCGTTTGCGCGCAACAGGCTGCCCCGCCAGCCGCGCCGGCATCCGCGCCGTTCGAGATCGTGCGGTCGCATATCGACTTCGATGTGAACGCCGACGGCAGCTCCGTCGAGACGGACGATACGGCGCTCCGCGTGCTCGATTCGCGCGGCCAGGACGTACTCAGGCGGCGCTCGCTCAGCTACACCGAGGGACTGCAGAGCATCGAGATCGAGTCCGCCTATGCCTTGAAGGCGGATGGCGAAAGGATCGACGTTCCGAAAGGTGCAATTTTTCGCAATTCGGCCGCACCTTCGGCGCCCGGCTTCGAGAACGCGAAAGTGCTGACCCTCTATTTTCCGCGGCTCGATATTGGAGACGAAGTTGTCCTCGTCACGGTGAGGAAGCAGCTCGTTCCTCCCTTCGCTGGTGCGTTTGCCATGCGCAAGGATTTCAGCCGCGCCATCAAGGCAGACGACGTGCAGGTGACGCTGACCGCACCGCAGGCCGGACTGCCGCTCAAGATCGAGACGGTCGGACTCGATGGCGGGCAGCTGCAGACCTATGCCGGAAGAAATCGCTGGGTGTGGCGCTATCACAATGATGCGCCGGCGATGTTCGCACCCGATTCGGTCGCAGCCGTCGACGACCAGCCCCATCTCGCCGCAAGCTCGTTTCCAACCTACCAGGCTGTTGGCCAAGCCTATGGAGCATATTTCTCGGGCAAGGCTGATACGACGCCCGAGATCGAGTCGCTCGCCGATCAGCTCACGCACGGCATCTCCGATCGGCGCGAGCAGGCGAAGGCTCTGTACGATTGGGTCGCCCAGAATATTTCCTATGTGGACATCGTGCCTGGCGCGAATGGCTTCACGCCGCATGCGGCGGCTGACGTGCTCGCTCTGCGCTCGGGCGATTCGAAGGACCACGCCATGCTTCTCGAGGCGCTCCTTGCCGCTAAAGGTATTGCGAGCAATCCGGCGCTGATCGCGGACGGCGGCGCCTATGTGCTTCCGGCCGTCCCGTCGCCGTTCTATTTCAATCACCTGATCACTTACATTCCAAAGCTGAAGCTCTTCGCGGATTCGACGGCGCGTTACGCGCCATTCGGCGTGCTTCCGTTTGCCGATTCGGACAGGCCCGCTGTGCTCGTGCCAAGCGGCGCGATGACGGCCACTCCCAATCCCTCCGCCGACCAGACGACGGCGCGCGCCAAGGTGACCATCACATTTGACGCAAACGGCACGGCAACCGGTGATTCCTATGTCTGGCTCACCGGGAGTGCCGCCATGGATGAGCGGGCGGCCCTCGCACTCATTCCGCCCGAAAGCGACAAAGACATGCTTCAGCCGACGCTTGGGCCCGACGCCGAGGCGAGCGTCGATCGTGGGAATTTCCAGTCCGACAGCGATCCCTTTGCCTATTCCCTGCACTACCGGGTGCCGAATGCCGCCAATTTTACCGCTCCTGGCGCGGTGTCCACCAGCCTTAGCGTCGGGCCGTTCGCCGCGGCGAGCGTTCTGCTGGGCCAGCTCCCGCCATCGCGGAACACCTCCTATGCCTGTCCGTCGATGACCGCCACCGAAGACAGCACGTTCGAATTCCCGCCCAATGTGGAGGTCACCTCGGTCCCGAAGCCGGTAAGTATTGCGGCGGAGGGCCTCCGCTTCGAGATGCACTATCAGATGAAGGATCCGCACACCGTTGCCGGCGCAACCATGCTTCGAATGGATCACCCGCGGGCCTTCTGCACGCCGGAGTATTACGCAAGAGTCCGCCCTGACCTGGCCCTCATCGCGGCGAGCCTGCGCGCGCAGATTCAGTACAAATGAGCAGATATGGAACGGGCTTGCTTGCTCCAATTCCCCTTGGCCGTTATCTAGCCATCGACCGTCAGGTATTTTTCATGACCGAGCCGAAATCTGTACGTCCGAGGGCGCGGGTGCCGCGCGGGTTTCGCGACCGCGGCGCGGCCGAGATCGCGGTGGAGCGCGCCTGTCTCGATACGATCCGGCGGGTGTTCGAATCCTGGGGCTTCGAGGCGCTGGAGACGCCGGCCCTGGAATACACCGATGCGCTCGGCAAATTCCTGCCCGATCTCGATCGTCCGAATGAAGGCGTATTCTCGCTCCAGGACGAGGACGGCCAATGGCTTTCGCTGCGCTATGATCTGACGGCGCCGCTTGCCCGCTACGTCGCCGAGAATTACCAGCACCTGCCCAAACCCTTCCGCCGCTACCAGGTAGGATCGGTGTGGCGCAACGAGAAGCCGGGGCCCGGGCGCTATCGCGAGTTCACGCAATTCGATGCCGACACCGTCGGCTCCGCCTCGCCCGCCGCCGATGCCGAATTGTTGATGATGGCACGCGATGCGTTACTCGCCGCAGGGCTCGCGCACAATGAGTTCGTGATCAAGTTCAACAACCGCAAACTGCTTGACGGCGTGCTGGAAGCCTGCGGCCTTGCGCTTGACGAAACACCGGAGTCGAATGGGCGGCGAGGCGTCGTGCTGCGGGCCATCGACAAGCTCGACCGTCTGGGAATTGCGGGCGTTCGCGCGCTCCTGGGCGAAGGCCGCAAGGATGAATCCGGAGATTTCACGCGTGGTGCGGCTCTAGGTGGCCACCAGATCGAGCGGATCGAGTCTTTCATTGCTCTCGCGCAGAGCAGCGGCGGCAGGCTCGCGGATGCGCATGCGCACGTTGCCGGGAGCAGGCGTGGCGAAGAAGGGTTTGCCGAGCTCGAAGCCATCGAACGGATACTCGGCCATGAAAGTGGAATAATTTTCGATCCGGGTATTGTGCGCGGGCTTGATTATTATACGAGTGCCGTCTTCGAAGCGCAGCTGACATTTCCTGTTACCAACGAAGCGGGCGAAGAGATCGTGTTCGGCTCGGTCGTGGGCGGCGGTCGTTATGACGATCTTGTTGCGCGATTCACGGGCGAGCGCGTGCCGGCGACGGGAATTTCCGTGGGCGTCAGCCGGCTGTTGACGGCGTTGCGCAAGCGGCGCGCTGCAACCTTGCCGCCAGTCGTTCTTGTTCTCGCGCTTGACAGGGAAGACCGGGCGGGCAGTTTCGCGCTGGCCGCGGAGCTGCGTGCCGCGGGAATGCGCGCAGAAACCTATATCGGCGAAGGCGGCATGAAGGCGCAGTTCAAATATGCCGACAGACGTGGCGCGGCGGTTGCCGTCATCGAAGGCGCGGATGAGCGCGCCAAAGGCGAGGTAACGATCAAGGATCTCATCATGGGCGCTGAGCTTGCCAAATCCGTCGAAAGCCGCGCCGCCTGGGTCAAAGACCGCCCGGCGCAGGTCACCGTTCCACGCGTGGAACTCGTCGCACGGGTACGCGAGCTGCTCGATCGCGCGTCTCGTTAGTTCAGAACGTCCCGAAAAAGAATTTCTGCCAGACCGGCGCAAGCGCTGGCCGTGCTGCAAGTCCGCGCATGATGGCGCAGAGCTTCGGAATATGTTCATCGCGCCAGCCATGGGTGGCGCTCCAGCGGGTGAACATCGCGGCGTAGATATCGCAGGCGGAGAATCCTCCGGCGAGGATCCAGGGGCCGCCAACCGCCCGTTCGAGAATGAGCAGGCGTTTGCGAATCCGCGCCTTTGCCTTCTCGCGCAGAGCCTCGCTTTCCGCGCCTTCCGGCACGAAGCGCGACGGATAATCTTCGATTTCGACGATCGGATAGATTTCGGACGCCATGAAGGCGAGCCAGCGCAAGGCGTGCGCCCGTGCCGCCATGCCAATCGGCGGCAGCAAGCCAGCCGCCGGATACCGCTCGGCTATCACAAGCAGCATGGCCAGAGATTCGGTGATGACCTCACCTTCCGGCAGCTGCAAGGCCGGAATTTTTCCCGCGGGATTGATGGCGAGGAATTCAGGCGAACGCTGTTCGTCGCGCTGAAGCGAGATTTCGCGGAATTCCCGCTCGGCGCCCGCTTCGGCAAGCGCGGCCTCGGCCGCGAAAGCGCCCGAGCCCTTGTCGCCGTAGATGATCCAGTTCACGGCCCAGCCCCCCGACGCCGCGCGGGAAATCAGCGCGAATAATATTCCACGATGAGATGCGGCTGCATCTGCACCGGGTAGGGCACGTCGGACAGCTTGGGTGTGCGCAGGAGCTTCGCCGTCATCTTGCCGTGATCGGCATTGACGTAATCCGGAACGTCGCGCTCGGCGCTCTTCACCGCTTCCAGCACCAGCGCCAGTTCCTTCGCCTTCGGGCCAAGCTCGATCGTGTCGCCTTCCTTGACCAGATAGCTTGGCACGGTCACGCGCCGGCCGTTGACGCGGATGTGACCATGGCTCACCACCTGGCGGGCAGAGAACACGGTGGGCACGAATTTGGCGCGATAGACCACCGCGTCGAGCCGCCGCTCAAGCAGCCCGATCATGTTCTCGCCTGTA
>DATJUM010000101.1:0-21894 GCA_035502355.1 Rhizomicrobium sp.
TATCAGCGCCTGCTTGCTGCAGGAAAACCCAAAATGGTCGCCCTCATAGCCGTGGCACGAAAACTTCTCACCATCCTCAACGCCGTTCTCAGGGACAACAAACCATGGCAACCAGCTTGACTCGCAACACAGTCGCTGAGCTTGTCGAAGGACGCACGACTCGCGTGCAGGTGTTTATGTTGCTCTTGGGGACTGAACTGCCGGCGTCCTTGAGTTTCAGGCGACGCCAGGCCGCCCCACGCTGACATAGATGAACCCGGCCTCGGCCATCAGCTGTGGCCGGTAGATGTTGCGCAGGTCGACCATCAGCGGACGCTTGAGCAGCGACTTGACCCGGTCAAGATCGAGGGCGCGGAATTCGTTCCACTCGGTCAGGATCACCACGCCATCGGCGCCGGTCAATGCTTCATAAGCGTCGGCGCAGAGTTCGACATCGAGCAGTTTCGCGGCCTCCTTCGCGCCTTCCGGATCATAGGCGCGAATGCGCGCGCCTTCCGCCTGCAGCATCGGCAGGATCACGAGACTCGGCGCTTCGCGCATGTCGTCGGTGTTGGGCTTGAATGTCAGCCCCAGGACCGCAATCGTCTTTCCCGACACGCCGCCGAACGCGCTCACGATCTTGCGCGCCATGTCTTTCTTGCGCGTCTCGTTGACCGCCACCACGGTTTCGACGATGCGCGTTGGCGCGCCGGCTTCCTGGGAGGTGCGCAGCAGCGCAAGCGTGTCCTTGGGAAAACACGAGCCGCCATAACCCGGCCCGGCATGCAGGAATTTGGAGCCGATCCGGCCGTCGAGCCCGATGCCGCGCGCCACGTCCTGCACATCGCCGCCGAGCCGCTCGCAGAGATCCGCTATTTCGTTGATGAAAGTGATTTTCGTCGCAAGAAATGCGTTGGCCGCATATTTGATGAGTTCCGCGGTTTCGCGCGAGGTGAAGAGAATCGGCGTTTCGTTGAGATAGAGCGGCCGATAGACTTCCCGGAGCACGCCGCGCGCGCGGTCCGTGTCGCAGCCGACCACCACGCGGTCCGGCCGCACGAAATCGGAGATCGCCGACCCCTCGCGCAGGAATTCGGGATTCGATGCGACATCGAAATCGCCCTTGGGACGGTGGCGAAGAATAATTTCTTCGACCTTGCGGCTCGTACCCACCGGCACGGTGGATTTGGTGACGACCACGGCATAGCCGCCGAGCGCGCCGGCGATTTCTTCCGCCGCGGCAATCACGAAACTCAGATCGGCATGACCGTCGCCGCGGCGGCTCGGCGTTCCGACCGCAATGAAGACCGCTTCCGCGCCTTCCACCGCGCCCGGCAGCGCCGAAGTGAACGAGAGCCGGCGCGCCTTGACATTGGCCGCCACGACTTCTTCCAGCCCCGGCTCGAAGATCGGAATGCATCCCGCATTCAGATCCGCGATCTTGCCGCTGTCCTTGTCCACGCAGACGACGTGGTGACCGAATTCCGACAGGCAGGCGGCCGAAACGAGCCCCACATATCCCGTGCCGATCATTGCTATGCGCATGGCGCGAATCCTTCAGGCGTGCTTTGTTTCACCCGGATAATGAGGGCTTGCAAGCGGCAGCTTGCAAAAAACTCTTGTTTCGGGGGCAGGCAGCGCATGGCATAAACGCAGTCGATTCGCGAGGCGCGCATGATTCTGGTGACGGGAGCTGCCGGGTTCATCGGATATCATGTCGCCGAGACGCTGCTCGCGCGCGGCGATGCGGTGCTCGGCATCGACAACCTCAACGATTATTATGATGTTCGGCTCAAGGAAGCGCGTCTTGCACGCCTTAAGGCAAGAAAGGAATTCTTTTTCCGGCGGGCGGATATTTCCGATCGTACCGCGATGCTGGGCCTTGCGGGCGAATATCCGGATATTTCGGGTATCATCCATCTCGCCGCGCAGGCCGGCGTCCGTTATTCGCTGGTCAACCCTTATGTGTATGTCCAGTCCAATGTGATGGGACAGGTCGTGATGAGCGAGCTGGCGCGCGCCTGTGCCAGGCTCCGGCATTTCGTCTATGCCAGCTCCTCCTCCGTCTATGGCGGCAATACCAAGATGCCGTTTGCGGTGGAGGATCCGGTGACCCACCCCAATTCGCTTTACGCCGCCACCAAGCGCGCCGACGAACTGATCGCCTACACTTACGCGCATCTGTATCGGCTGCCGAGCACGGGCCTGCGCTTTTTTACCGTGTACGGTCCCTGGGGGCGCCCCGACATGGCGCTGTTCACCTTTACCCGCGCGATTCTGGCGGGCGAGCCGATCCCTGTTTTCAATTACGGCGAGATGTGGCGGGATTTCACTTATATCGATGACGTCGCGAACGGCGTTCTGCGGGCGCTGGATCGTCCGCCAGTGTCCAGTCCGCCTCATGCCTTGTACAATCTCGGCAACCATCGGTCGGAAAAATTGACGGAGTTCATCGCGGTGCTCGAGGCAACGCTCGGCCGGAAAGCCGAGATCCGCTTCGAGCCGTTCCAGCCGGGCGACGTGCCGTCGACCTGTGCGGATATCGAGGCCAGCCGCCGCAATCTCGGTTTCGAACCCACAACGCCCATTCAGGACGGCATCCCGCGTTTCGTGCGCTGGTATCGCGAGCATTATGGCGTTTGAATATCAACGGAAACTTTACTATTGCGGCGTCAGATTCGATGATAGCCGCAGAACGGGGAGATTCGTTCATGTCGCGCAAATGGGTGGCAATCGCCACGGGGCTGGCGATGGTGCTTTCGACATCGGCCTTTGCGCAAAGCGAGGCCGGATCCGCTGGCGGTGCGCAAGCCGCACCGGCGCAGCCATCCGCGACCCATGACCAGGCCACGACGCCGAACGCACCCTTGCCGTCAACACCGGCGCAATCTCCCGGACCAAATGACATCGCGGCGACGCCGAACGCGCCCACAACCTCCGCGGATGAGGGGCCGGTAGGGGCGGGAAGTGCCGCTGGCACCACAACCGCCGCCGGGTTCGCACTCGGCACAACGGCAATCGTCGCGATAGGCGCCGCGGCCGTCGCCGCAGCCGTGTGCCTCGCCGCGTGCGGCGGAGGCGGCGGCAACACGACGACGACCACCACCACGACAGGCCATAAGTAACAGGCTCTTTCCAGCGGATCGTCAGGCCGGTTTGCGGAACAGGACACGCCAGCGCGCGGCGGCGACGGGCGCCAGCGCGGCGAGAATCGCGATCGTGTCGGCAACCCAGTCCCAGATGTCGCAGTCGCGGCCCACGATCGGCAGACCCTGTACGAGTTCGATGAAGCCGCCGAAGGCTGACAGGAGAACCGCGATTGCTGCCAGACTCGTCCGCGGAAATGCGGCCGTCGCGAGCAGCGTGAGCGTGTAAAAGGCGGCGAAATGCTCCGCCTTGTCCCAGGGAAACAGTTTCGGCGCCTCATGCGGCGGCATCACTGCCGCAACGAAAGTGAAGGCAAGCGCCAGCACGAAGGCGATCTGC
Source organism: Rhizomicrobium sp. (assembly GCA_035502355.1). Classification (GTDB taxonomy): domain Bacteria; phylum Pseudomonadota; class Alphaproteobacteria; order Micropepsales; family Micropepsaceae; genus Rhizomicrobium. Next base: position 3,466 of record DATJUM010000101.1, read on the forward strand.
GCCACACGCAGCAGAATTCGAAGCATGGGCTGATTCATGATCAGAACGGGAATACGCGTTTGTAACACCGGTTTGTCTTGATCTTGTTATCACTGCTTGATGCAAACCGCTTCCGCCGCCGCACCATGCAGCCAATAATGACAATGGCCCCGACGAGGCTACCTATAGCGCCGCTCCTTGCGCCGCGGCAAGGTGGCTGTGCCGCGCGCCATAGACGAAATACAGCACAAGACCGCCAGCGTTCCACAGCAGAAACCACCATTGCGTGAAGTGCGGCAGGCCGGTCACGAAAAGATAGAGGCAGCCGGCCATGCAAATGCCGGCAACCGGGATGCCAAGGGGAGCGCGGAAGATTCGCGGGCGTTCAGGATCGCGCAAGCGCAGTACCAGAAGAGAAAGCGCAACCGCGATGAAAGCGGCGAGCGTGCCGGCATTGGCAAGCAGCGCAATCCTGTCGAGTGGCAGCGTCGCCGCCAGCAGCACGACCCAGAACCCCGCGAACAGGGTCATGGCCACCGGTGCGCCGCGCCGGCTCAGTGCCGCGAGCCGTTCCGGCAAAAGTCCGTCGCGCGCCATGACGAACCAGATACGGCTCTGGCCATACATCAGCACGAGAATGACGGTCGGCAGCGCCACGATCGCCGCCGAGGCGACAAGCTGGGCGGCGAAGGGATGGCGCACGAGTTCGAGCACATGCACGAGTGGCGCGCCGGTATGGGAAATGTCGAGATAGGATGCCGCGCCGAGCGCTGCGGCGGCCACCGCGATATAGATCACGGTGCAGATGACCATCGAGCCCACGATCCCGATCGACAGGTCACGGGCCGGATTCTTTGTTTCCTCGGCGGCCGTCGAGACCGCATCGAAGCCGTAGAAGGCGAAGAAGATCAGCGCTGCTGCCGCGAGTACGCCGCGTTTCACACCGTCCGTATCGACATGGGCGCCGAAGCCGTAAGGCGCGAAAGGATGAAACCGTGCGACATCAAAGGCGGGCGCGGCCAGCGTCACGAACAGAAGCAGCGCCACAAGCTTGACCGCGACGAGGATCAGATTGACCGTTGCGCTTTCGCGGGTGCCGAGGATCAGCAAACCGGTAATTCCACAACCGATGATCGCGGCCGGCAGGTCGAGAATGCCGCCGGCGAGCGTGCCATGTGCGAGGGCGGCGGGCAGGGGCAGCCCGATGGCGCCCAGAAACTCGGTGAAGTGGGCAGACCACCCGACGGCAACAGCTGCCGCGGCAACCGTGTATTCAAGGACCAGGCTCCAGCCGATGATCCACGCCACCAGTTCGCCAAGCACCGCATAGCTGTAAGTATAGGCGCTGCCGGCCACGGGCATCAGCGTGGACATCTCGGCATAGCACAAGGCGGCGCAGGCGCAGATCACGCCGCACAGCGCGAAGGAGAGAAGAACAGCCGGTCCCGCCAGCCCCGCGCCGATGCCGGTCAGTGTGTAAATGCCGGTGCCGACAATGGCGCCGACGCCGAGCGCCACGAGATGCGGCCAGCTCAGTGTCGGCTTCAACCGCCTGCCGCCTTCCGCCATGGCGTCAATCGGCTTCCGCCGCGCGATGAAATTCATTCGCTGCCCCTTTGCATCGCGCGAGCGTAGGAATTACGGAGCGCCAACGGAAGAAAAATTCGCGGGGCTGTCCGGAAAGTTACCGGGGGTCACGGCGTGAAGGGATTGCCTCTTACCAGCATGCCGAGGCGGACGAGGCCGACAATGACGCGCGACAGGAGGCTCATGTCGATGGGCATGCCGTGGCGCCAGATGTCGAGCAGCAGCGCGATGCGCACATTGTCGGTGTTGTTGAGCACTTCGTGCGTGTAGGTGTCGTCCCACACGAGGTAATCACCATCGCGCAGGCGGTGTTCGACGCCGTCGATCCAGAGAATGGCGCCGACGCGGCCATCGGCGCCGCGCGGCATGCTGAGGCCGAGATGGCACCGGACCACGCCCCGGAACGGTCCGCGATGGGGCGGAATATGCTTGCCCGGCGCAAGGAAGGAATACGACGCCGACAACACGTTGGGACAGGACGCGATGATGCCAGCGGTGACGGGACAGCGTGTAAGGTTTGCCTTGATGTCGGCGCCATAGGCGCGAAGCACAAAGACACGCCAGTCATGTCCGTCATTGGCCGAGATCGGCCCCTGCGCCTCCATCAGCTCATGAAACCGCGGCACGTCCGAGAGGTTGCGCGATACGGCCAAGGCCTCGTCGCGAATCGCAGTCCAGGCGCGCGCAAATCGGAACACCTGCGGGAAATAGATATTCTCATCGAGAATGGGCGGAGCGCTGATCCGGCGATCGTAGATCCAGCGCACCGTATCTGCAGTGAGATCGTAAAGCTGCGACATGCCGCTGCTTTGCCCTTCGTCGCGCCCCGCTACGCGTTTGCATTCCAGACCGATTCACCCGACAGCACAGGGATACCGGCAAGCGGGCGTTCGCCACCGCGCCACAATGACGGGAAGCCTGGCGCAAGAAAAGCCACCGGCCGCGCCTGGCCGGAATCCGCCGCTCAGATATCTCCGAGGCGCGTCACTGCGGCAACAGCTTTACAAATGCAAGCCTGAATGCCCGATGAACCGGGCTGTCGGACAGAACCCGACCTTCAGGCGACGGGATACGCCGCGCGCCGCACCGCCGCCGTGGCTGCGAGCGCGCTTTTGAGGATTTTGCCGGCCGGGCTCAGAGGCAGGGCTTCGACGATGACGAATTCGGAAGGGCGCTTATAGGGCGCGAGCTGCGCCGCCGCGTGGCTCGCAAGCTCCGCCGTGCCGCATCGGGCGCCGGTCCGCAATTCCACGAAGGCGGTCATCTCCTCGCTGCCGTCGCGCATCGCCGGCACTACGGCGGCGCGCGCCACGGCGGGATGGGCGTTGAGCACGCCTTCGATTTCCGCCGGATAAACGTTGAATCCAAAGCGGATCACCATCTCCTTGCTGCGTCCGACGATGAAGAGATTTCCGTCTTCCACGCGCGCGAGGTCGCCGGTCTTGAACCAGCCGTCCGGAGTAATGACATCCGCGGTCTCGGCCGGCGCGCGGTAATAACCTCGCATCACGCCAGGTCCGCGCACCCATAGCTCGCCAATTCCACCGGGCGGCACGTCGCAGCCGGAGGATTCGACGAGGCGCGTCTCGATCCCGGCAAGCGGTGCGCCCACGCTGCAATCGCGGCGCGGTTGGTCAGGTGAGGTCAGCGTTACCGTAGGCGAACACTCCGTAATGCCGTAGCCATTATGCAGCGTTTGCCGGAACAGATCTTCTGCCGCCGCTTTCGTTGCAGCATCGAGCGGCGCGCCGGCCGCCGAGATGAGGCGGAGCGCCGGAGCAATAACCGCTCCCATCTCTTTGCGCGCGGCATATTCGGCGAGCATCGCGTACATCGACGGCGTGCCGATCGCCACGCTCAATTGCTCGCGCGCGAACGCAGCGAGCAGCGTCGCCGGATCGAAACGCGAAACGAGATGGACTTCCGCGCCGCGGACAAGCGCGCCCAGCAGCACGCCCGTCAATCCCAGAATGTGCGAGATGGGCAGGATGGCGAGCACGCGGTCCGCAGCCGAAAGCCCGCGCGCCCGCGCCGAAGCATCTGCCACGAACATCAGATTGCGATGGGAAAGCATCACGCCTTTGGGTCGTCCCGTCGTGCCAGAGGTGTAGATCAGAAGCGCAACGTCATCTCCCGCCTCGTTGGCCGCGGGCTCCTGTTGCGCCGATTCGTTCAGATTGCCCAACATGATCGCCCCGCATCCGGCCGGATCGGCACTCCGTGCGCCGCAGCTTTCGCCATGCCGGCGCGCCGGCAGCGAGGTCTCGGAAGTGAAGACCATGCGGCGCGCGTCGCTGTGCTGCCGGATATCTTCGATCTCGCGCGCCGAAAGGCGCGCATTGACGATCACAGGCCACGCGCCGATCGCAACCGACGCGAAATAGATAACAACCGCGGCACAGGAATTCTCACAGACCAGCATCACGCGGTCGCCGCGTCGGACGCGTGCTTCCGTCAGCCACTCCGCCGTCTTCCGCATTGCGCCATCGAGTTCGCGATAGCTCCAGCGCCGGCTGCCCTCGACCAGTGCCGTCGCGTCGGGCGCGCGCTCCGCCCAGTAAGGAATTATTTCGCCGGCGAGGAAGGGCGGATTTCCTCTCTCTCCCCCGCGAAGCGGAAAAGCGGGAACTGTCAGATCAATGTCATCCACTATCACACCGCCTGCGGTTCGAGATTTTGTTTGTTTGTGAGAGTGCGGTTGCGGCCGCCGGCAATGAACCGGCTCTCACAACGGTGGGCAGCGAGGACACAGGCAGTCAACTGGTCGGCGAGTGCCTGGGCGTGTTCGCTCACGATCGTGCGGTGCCGGCCGGGGACGATGTGCAGCTCCAACTTCTCTGCCAGCGGGCGCCAGATCCGTTTGGGATCATTGGGAAATTCCGGATCGGGATGCGAAGCTTTAATGAAGATGATTTTCCCCGGATAGAATCGCGGCACATAGCGCGCGAGCGCCACGCTGCCCGCCTCGCGCACCCGGAGCAATGGCGCCGGCAGATCGGGATACCGTTCGAGAAGCCAGTCCCTCAGGCGCGCGGCCGCATCTTTGCGATGAGCTGTATTGCTGAGCATTGCGAGCAGGGCTGGGAAGGATCTGCGGGGCGGCGCTCCGGCAAATTGCCGGGCGAGATGAAAGGTGCGCCGCGCGCGCATCTTGAGCCGCGAAGCCGGCGGCCAGGTCGAGGGATGCGCATAGGCGTCCATCAGGATCGGCACGGCCGTCTGCTGATTTTCGCGGATGAGGCGGCGCGCCATTTCGAGTGCCACCAGCCCGCCGAAGGAATAGCCGGACAGCCAGTAGGGACCTGCCGGCTGCAGGCCGCGGACATGTTCGAGATAAAACTCGGCCATTTCTTCAATGGATTCGAGCGGCGGCCGATTGCCGTCGAGCCCCTGCGCCTGGAGCGCGTAGACCGGCGCGGAAATGCGTATGGCGCGGCCGAGCGCTGCGAGCTCGACCACCGTGCCGCCAATGCCATGCACGATATAAAGCGGCGCCCCGTCATCGCCGGGCTTAAGCAGCACGAGCGGAGAAGAATCCGGAGAGACCGCCTCGCCCGCCATGAGACTGGCGAGCTCCGCAATCGTCGGCGCATCGTAGATCGTCGTGATCGGAAGGCTGATCCCGGTTTCCCGCTCGATTTCGAGAAACAATCCGACGGCGAGCAGCGAGTCACCGCCAAGATCGAAGAAGTTGCTGTCCGGCGAGATGGGCGAAATGCGCAGCGTGCGGTTCCAGATTTCGCCGAGCTGCGCTACGAGATCGGCCCGTGCCGCCCGTGTTGCGGTCATGACGCTTTCGCCAGTGCCGGAGCCGGTGCGGGACGCGGGCGGGTGCGCCGGCGGCGCTTGGTTTCGACGATCTGCCCCAGCCAGGCGCGGAAGACCGGTGCGGCGGGCGCCTGCCAGGCTGCGTCCGGCCGGCGCCGGATCGCCGGATATTCCGCGATCAGCGCTTCGCGACGTTCAGCCTCGGCACGGATGCGAAACGCATGAAGCTGCGCGGTTTCGCCGGGCGTGAAGTAATGAGCCGGCAGCGCGGGCCAGTTTTCACTTTCGCCGACAAGAAAGCGCCGCACATCGCGATGATATTCGCGGCCGAGGGTCGCCGGGTCGTATTCGGGGTGGCCCTGGCAGAACAGAAGATCGTTGCGCTTGCGCTTGACGAACAGGTCGACGCCGGCCTCCGGCGCCCAGGTGAGGATCCGGTAGCCGGTGGCGGCAAGCTCCGATTCGCCCACTTCGTTCCAGCGCGAATGCGCCACGCCGATCGGCGGCGCGAGCTTCTCGGTGAAGTAATCATGTCCGGCGACGACATGATCGTAGACGCCTGCCCGTTTTTCGGACAAACGCCGCCGCACGACACCGTCGTAATGCAGCACCGCGGCGTGAGCGGCGAGGCAGGAGAAGACCGCCGACGGCCCGTCTTCGGCAATCCAGTCGAACAGACGCGCGAGTTCGATCCAGTAAGGCTCGAGACGCAGATCGGGCAGGCGCGGCTCGGTTCCTGTTACGATGACTGCGTCGAGTTCCGCATTGGCGAGTTCGTGCGTGCTGCGATACGCATTCCGGGCGAGATGATCATGGCCCGGCTCGCCGCGCGGAATTCCGGGCAGCGAGAAGAAACTCACCCGCACGAGCAGGTCGCGCGCTGCAGCATCGAGCAGATTGAAGAACTGCCGTTCGGTGCGCTCGAGCGCCGCATCGGGCATGTTGTTGACGAGCCCGAGCGCGATGCAGAACTCGCTGGCCGCGCCGCGCCGGCGCCGCGAATGCCAGTGCGGTGCGGCGACGACGGCCATGGCTACAGCGGAATCCCTGCCGGCGAGGCTGGCACCGACATCCTGCGTGCTTCGACAGGCTCAGCATGAGGAGGTTTGTTACTTGCCCCGGGCTCGGGGTGTGGAGGTCTGTTACCTGCACAAGGGCCGATGGCGGAAAGACTCCCTTCATGCCGAGCCAGCCCGCCTGCGCTGAAGCCGCGGCGGGTCGGTACTTCATTCTTGTCCGCCGAAGCCTCGGCGAAGGCGGATTGAAGCACGTGGAGTTTTGGTCCAGGCCGGTGTGCGGCGACCGCATCGAGCGCCTGGGCGAGATCGGCGATGATGTCATCGGGATGTTCGATCCCGATCGCCAACCGGATCATCTCGGGCCTCACGCCGACGCGCGCCAGCTCCACCGGCGTAAGCTGGCGATGCGTCGTCGAGGCGGGATGGCAGGCGAGCGATTTGGCGTCGCCGATATTGACCAGGCGCTTGAACAGTTTGAGCGCATCGTAGAAGCGCTTGCCGGCCTCAAAGCCGCCCCTTACCCCAAAGGTGAGGAACGGCGCACCTCGGCCGCCCAGATATTTCTTCGCAAGCATCGCGCAGGGGTCATCGGCGAAACCGAGGTAATGACACCAGTCGACGCCCGGATGGTTTGCGAGATATTCCGCCACGCGATCCGCATTGGCGAGATGCCGCTCCATGCGCAGCGGCAGTGTTTCGGTGCCCTGCAGCAGGAGGAAGGCGGCGAGCGGCGAAAGCACCGAGCCCGTATTCCGCTGGCATACCGTACGGCAGCGCGCGACATAGGCGGTATCGCCATATTGTTTGGTGTAGACGATGCCGTGATAGGCGGGCTCCGGTTCGGCCAGCATCGGGAAGCGTGTGCGATGATCGTCCCAGGGAAAACGGCCGCTGTCCACGATGGCGCCGCCCATGGTTGTTCCATGGCCGCCGAAGAATTTGGTCAGCGAATGCACCACGACATCGGCGCCGTGGCGGATCGGCTTGAGCAGCATGGGCGTCGCGATCGTGTTGTCGACGATCAGCGGAACGCCATAGCGATGCGCCACTTCGGCGAGCGCTTCGATATCGGCGACATTGGCGGCGGGATTGCCAATGCTCTCGCAATAAATGGCGCGCGTGTCGCTGTCGATCAGCGCTTCGACGGCGCCGGGATGGTCGCTCGCGGCGAAGCGTACATCGACGCCCTGCTTGCGCAGCACATGCTCGAACAGCGTGAAGGTGGCGCCGTAAAGCTGCGGCAGCGAGACGATGTTGCTGCCGGCATCGGCGATGTTGACGATGGCATAATGGATCGCGGCCATGCCCGAGCCGACGCAAAGCGCGCCGCGGCCCTCCTCGAGTGCGGCGACCCGCTCCTCGAGAACCGCGACCGTCGGATTGCTGAGCCGCGAATAGATGTTGCCCGGCACTTCGAGATCGAACAAAGCCGCGCCGTGATCGGCGCTGTCGAACTCATAAGCAACGGTCTGATAAATCGGCACCGCGACGGATTTGGTCGCAGCGTCGGTTACATATCCGGCATGAATGGCTATGGTGTCGTCGCGCATCGCTGCCGGAGCCAGGACTGGAGCGCGGGGGAGAAACACGCATGAACGGCGCCGAAAGCCTGCTCGGTTCGCTGGTCGCGGGCGGAATCGAAGTCTGTTTCATGAATCCGGGCACGACGGAGATTCATCTCGTGGAGGCGCTCGATCGCGTAGGCGGTTTGCGCGATGTGACGTGTCTTTTCGAGGGCGTAGCGTCGGGCGCGGCCGACGGCTATGCACGCATGCTGGGCAAGCCGGCTTGCACATTGTTCCATCTGGGGCCAGGCCTCTCGAACGCCCTGGCCAATCTGCACAATGCATGCCGCGCGCGGATTCCCATGGTGAACATCGTCGGCGACCATGCGACCTTCCACCGGCCGCTCGATCCGCCGCTCGCCGCCGATATTGAAGCCCTCGCGCGACCGTTCTCGAAATGGCTGAAAAGCGCCGATAACGCAAAGAATCTGGGCCGCGAGGGCGCCGAAGCCATTGCCGCTGCGCGGACAGCGCCTGGCCGGATTGCCACGTTGATCGTGCCGTCGGATGCGGCGTGGAGCGAAGGCGGCAGCGTGGCAGAAGCCATCGCGCCGCCCCAGCCTGTGCTGCCCGCCGGCTCGCAGATCGAGAACGCGGCCCGTCTGCTGCGCAATGGACAGCGGACCGCGATCCTGCTCGGCGCCCATACGACGCAGGCCCCGGCGCTGATCGCGGCCGGGCGGATTGCCGCTGCAACCAGGGCGAAACTCTTCGCGCCCTTCGCCTTTGCGCGGATCGAGCGCGGCACGGGAAGGGTCCCGGTCGAGCGCATCGCCTATGTAACCGAACAGGCCGTGGCCCAGCTCGCGGAGTTTCGCCAGTTGATCCTTGTCGGCGCGCCCGAGCCCATCGCCTTTTTCGGCCATCCGGCGCGCCCGAGCCGGATCGTGCCCGAGGATTGCCGGATTTTCAGTCTCGCCGCGCCGGACGAAGATTGCGGCGGCGCGCTGGCCGCGCTCAGCGACGCGCTCGATGCGCGGCCCACGGCGCCGCTGTTGCAGTCGGCCGCCGAGTCGCAACCGGCGCCGCGGGGCGAGTTCACATTGAATGGCCTTGCACAGGCCATCGCCGCGACATTGCCGGAAAACGCAATCGTGGTTGACGAATCCATTACATCTGGCCGCGGAATGATGACGGCCACGCGCGGCGCGCCGCCGCATGATTATCTGGTCAATACGGGGGGCTCGATCGGGCTGGGCACGCCCCTCGCATTGGGTGCTGCCATTGCCGCGCCGGATCGGCCGGTGCTCTGTCTCGAGGGCGACGGCAGCTTCATGTACACGCTGCAGGCGCTATGGACCGCCGCGCGCGAAAGCCTCGCGGTCACCACCGTCATTTTCGCGAACCGTACCTATCAAATTTTGAAAGGCGAACTCGCGGGCCTCGGCACCAATCCCGGCCCGCGCGCCGCGGCCGCGCTCGACATCGCACCGCCTCCAATCGATTTCGTCGGCCTGTCGAAAAGCCTCGGCGTGCCGGCCATGCGCATCACCGATCTCGAGCTATTCGTCACCGCGCTGCGCCGCGGCCTCGCCAGCCGCGAACCCAACCTGATCGAAGTACCGCTCTGATAATTATCTCGCGCGAAGTCGCGGAGAACGCGGAAAGGAAACATCGCCAGGAGGAACACAAAGAGCGCCAGGAATTATTGCGTGCCAAGCGCGCCATTCTTTCCTTTGGGCTCTACGTGATTTAACAGATCCGCGTTCTCCGCGCCTCCGCGTGAGACTTAAATAATCACAACCGCGCCAGGTCGGCGGCGCGTTCGGAGGTTTCTGCGGGGGTGAGGTTTGTGGCCGCCTCAAATTGGGCTCTGGCCGCGTCGCGCCGGCCGGCATAGAGGAGCGCCTCGCCCCGCAATTCGAGCGGATCGCCGAATTGCGGGCCTTTGGCACGGGCGGTGGCGAGTGTGGTGAAGCACATGGTTTTCCGTCGTTGAACGCAATCAGTCAGCGTTGCGAGGCAGGATGCGCAGCCGCGTCCGGCCGGGCTGCACGGTGATCAATGCCCCGGCAGCAAGTTCGGCTTCGGCACTGCGGAGTGCCGCAAGCACGGCGCGACCGATAGTATCGGTTCTCAGATCATCGGACCGAATCTGTATTACGCTGGGCTTCGATCCCCTGCTGACAGCGAGAATGGCGCCGAGATCCAGATCATGCGTAAGCACGATAAAACCATGCTCGGCAGCGAACGCCAGGAGAACCCGGTCGGCGGCATCAACGGGTCCGATTTCCGACCAGTGTGTCGCCGGAATATTTGCTGTGGATAGGAACGTCGCCCATGCCGGCGACAAATTCATGTCGATGAGGATTTTCATGCCTCGCCGAATGCGACCTCGCGGTCTTCAGCGAGCCACGCTGCATATCTGAGCGCTTGCAGGATATCCTCGCGTTCGAGATAGGGGTATTCTGCGACCACCTCATCGATGCTGCGGCCGGTGCCGATTTGCCCAACTACCATGCCGACAGTGACACGCATCCCGCGGATGCATGGTTTGCCGCCCATAATCTCCGGCGTCCGTGTGATCCGATCGAATTCCATCGCGCCTTCTCCATTGCCGTTCAGTCTAGCGAAAATTCGCCCCCAAGACCACCGACACGCCGCTGGCTCTCCAGCCGCGTGGATTTACCTCAAAAAGCACAAAGAGGATTGCGCGCGAAGCGCGCCATTCTTTTCTTCGTATTCTTTGCGTTCTTCGCAGTAAACATTTTCTCCGCCTATCATCACAGCCGCGCCAGGTCGGCGGCGCGTTCGGACGTTTCTACGGGGGTAAGATTTGTGGCCGCCTCAAATTGGGCTCTGGCCGCGTCGCGCCGGCCGGCATAGAGGAGCGCCTCGCCCCATTTGAGGTGCAGCCGGCCCCAGGCTGGCGCGTATTTGTTTGCTTCGGCGAATTTCGCCAGCGCAAGGTCGGAGCGGTTCTTTGCGATCAGCGCCTCGCCCCATAGTTCAAGCGGGTCCGCGAAATGCGGGCCTTTGGCGTGCGCGCTGGAAAATTTCGCAATCGCCGCATCGAAGTCGCCTCTTGCCAGCAGCATCTGGCCCCAATCGGTATCGGCGAAGGGAATCGAAGGCGAGCGCGCAGAGACAATCGCAAACCAGTGCGCAGCGCCGATCCAGTCCCCCGCGAGCGCCGCGATGCGGCCGCGCTTGCGCACGCAATCGTCGCAATCGGCGGGCGTTTGCGCGATCAATGCCTCGGCACCCGCGATATTTCCGGCATGCGCCATCGACTCCGCCCAGAGCGGCCAGACATCGCGGCGATCCTCCCAGTCGCGGTCGCCGGCCTGTTTCATCATCGCATCGGCCCGTGCGCCCTGGCGCGCGGCTTCTGTCCAGTCCTTTTCGTCGGCGCTGATGAACATCTGCGCCAGCGGCAGGTCGAAATTCGGCTTGCCGTTGCGGCTCTCGGGGATGAACGCGATGACGCGGCGCGCCTGGGCGGGATCGTGATCGAGCGCGCTGTCGAGCACGTGATTATTGGCGTGATAGGGCAGGCCTTTCGCCGCCGCGCCGGTGATTGCTGCAATGGCGCCGGAGAAATCGCCTGCCTCTTCGTCACGGAACAACGCCCAGAACACCGGCATGGTGTCGCGAGTTTCCGGATCGAGAAAATCGCGCGGGTTGCGTTCGGCGTGGCGGATCGTGGCGTTGAGATTGTCGAACGCGCCTTCCTCATGCTCGAGATTGTTTTCGGCGCCGGCGAGGAGGGCGAGCGCGCTGGCATTGTCGGGATCAAGGCGTACGGCGATCTGCGCCTTGTTGCGCTCGCCATACATGTCGCCCTTCGACAGGAGCAGCGACGCCCAGCTCGCATAGGCGAGCGAGCGCGCATGATCGTCGCCGCGCATGGCGAGCGCGGGCAGCATCGCTTCGGCCTCGGCAAAGCGCTGGCGGAGCGCGAGATAATCGATGTACCGCAGCGGCCGCGCCGCCGCGAACACATGTTCGGCGCCCGATTGCACCAGACGGTCGAGATCGGCATTCGTGCCTGCGAAAGTGGCACCGGGTTGCGCACCATAACGCACGGTGAGCGCAAGCCCGCGCGACGTGCGGACGACATCGCCGGTGACATGGGTTTCGCTGCCGAGCCACATGCGCAGGTAATGATCAATCTCGCCGATGGAGATTCCCGTCTCCGGAATTTCCACCCGCACCGGTTCGACAGTATCGCCCCGGTAGGAGCCGGCGCCCTGCACGATCGAGAAGGTTTCCTCCTGCATTTCGCCGAAGCGGTCGAGCACGCGCGCGGCGAGCACCGTGCCGGTAAGTCCGGTCCCGGCCATGTCGGGCGGCACGGAAAAAGCCTCGACCACGAGATCGCGGTCATGCGCCGCATTCCACACCATGGCGCATAGGCCGCAGACAACCAGAAGGATGACAAGGCCGACCGCGATCTCCAGCGCCGATTTGGCGTGGTCGCTGAAACGCCGGAATTTGAGATGCGAGAGGTTGTAGGGCTCCTCCTCGCGCATCTGCGCCTTCTGCATCGCGATGAGCTCGGTGTGGGCGTCGACCAGCCGATCGGCTTTTTCCCGGCTCGCACCCGAAAGGGCAAACGACCGCCCCAGCGAATCAATATTCCCGCCGCCTCCGCCCACGCCTTCGATTTCGTCCGCCATGCGCCGCTCGGCCAGACTCGTCCCCGGCTCGCATTATAGGACAGACAACCGCGAAGAGCACAAAGAGCGCAAGGGGTATTGCGTGCCGGAATGGCGCGCTTTTCCTGCCTTCCCGCTCTTTGCGCTCCCCGTGGTGAAATATCGCTGCGCCGCCCAAACATATTTTCGCCCCGATTGCGGCGCCGCCTGTGGGCGCAATTTCGCAGGGTGATTCGCGATGCGCGTAACTTGTGTGCTGTTGGCCGCCGCGGCGGCAGTTGTGATTTGTGGAGCGCGGGCGGAAGCCGATGGCGTCAAGGCGGGCACGCTCAACTGCCATGTCAGTCCGGGCTGGGGCTTTCTGATAGCGTCCTCGCGCGAGCTGCATTGCGATTTCCACCCGACCGATGGACCGTCCGAGCATTACCGCGGCACGGTTTCGAAATTCGGGCTTGACCTCGGCTACACCACGGGGGGTGAACTGGTGTGGGACGTGATTGCGCCGCAGACCGATCTCGAGCCCGGCGCGCTGGCCGGCCAGTATGCCGGCGCCACTGCGAGTGTTACCGCGGGTGTGGGCTTCGGCGCCAACGCGCTCATCGGCGGCATCGAGCATTCCGTCTCGCTCCAGCCGCTCAGCATGGAAGGCAATACCGGCCTCAACGTCGCCGCCGGCCTCGGCGCGATCAGCCTCTACTACGAAGCCGACGCCGCCGAACCTCCGCCCCCGGCCGGCGAGTAAGATGATTTAACACAAGAAGCACAATGAGCACAAAGCAAACAATGGCGCGCTATTCGGCACGCAATAATTCTTTGTGCTCTTCTTGGTAAAAATAATTACCACGCCGGGCCGAAATGATTACTGGTCGTTCGGCGGACCGTCATCGCTCGGCTTGCTGAACGGGTCCTGGAACATTCCGTCAGGCGGAGAAAACAGCGGCGCAGGCTGTTGCGGCTTCTGGTCGCTGGCGTCGGAGCCGAGCGCCTGATCGGCCTGTCGGTCGAACTGGCTTTCCTCGACACCATCGGCGCAGCCCTGGCGATATTCGCCGCTGCCGGTGCATTGCCGCGCGTCATACAGGGTGCGCCCGAGATCCACGCCGGCCTGGTAGGCATCGGTGGGATCGGTGTCGATTTTCTGCGCCAGCGCCGGAGCCGGCCCAAGCGCGACAAACAGCGCCGCCATGCAGAGCGCGATAGAAGCTGGCGCCACGGATTTCAGTTTCATCATCTTCCCCCCGGGCTCGCCGGTTGCAAATCCTCAAGCCGCCTTGCGGCCAGTGGCCACCCTACGCCCGGAGCGGTAAATGCATTCTCAAGGACAATCCGCGAAGGCCATCCTTCCGGCGGCGGCAACGAGGACCGGCCGCATCTGCATCTTGAGACGTGCCGCGGGTGCCATATTCTTCAGCGGGCAGATGCGGGGAGGAGAAAGCGATGGGCGAGCGGAAGGAGATTGCCGGAGACGTGATCGCCGGCGAAGCGGAGAACAAGGCGTGGGAGTATCAAACCCATCTCGACAATCTGTACATGTTCCGCTTCAGCTATCTGATGATCGCGCAGTCGATGCTGGTCGTGTCCTACGCGACGCTGATTGCGCCTGGCGGTCATGGTTACAAGGTGAAGATCGCCGCGTTCGCGATCGCGGCGTTCGGATTGCTAGTGAGCTGGTTCCAGTATCTGCTGAGCCGAAGCGTCGCGTTTCGCCTTGAATATCTGCGCGAAACCTTTCTGTTGCAGCACGATCTCCTGCATCGCGAGGTAAGCGCCCGCCGCAAGATCCCGTTCCGCAACATCCAGAGCCACTGGATCCCGGCCGCGTCAGGCCTGCTCTGGACCATCTTCCTCGTCCTGCCGTTCTTCCCCAACGCACGATTCTGGCCGGGATAGTAGAATAGTTCACCAAGAGAGCACGAAGAGCACAAAGAAATGGGGCGCGCGTTCCGGGCGCAGTAATTCTTTGTGCTCTAAGAGGAAACTACGCCGGGTGCGGGCAGTCCGTCCACCAGCGTTCCCGTTACATTGCGAGGGCTGTCGCATATGGAGCGACAAGAAACCTGCATCCGCATGGTGCGTCCTTCGACAGGCTCAGGATGAGGGCTATCTTATTTGCATCGGCGGTTGTGGCAGAAAGATTTCCCTCATGCTGAGCCTGTCGAAGCACGCAATACACCGATCCAGGCCGGGCCCACACCGGCAGATGCGATAGCCCTGGTTTCATCCCCGGGGGTCCGTACCATCGATGCAAACTTCGTCGTTAAATAAGCTTGCGCGATTGGGAGCAACGACCGGCCTTATTGCAGATCCATCCAGTCGCTTTCGCCGGCGCCGATGGGATCGCCGGGCGGGATGGGGACGCTGCGCGGCAAATCCTGCGCGAGCTTCGCGCGCCGGCGCGGATCGAGCAGGATACGTGACAGGCTCCCAGACCACGCATCGCCGCCCGCGAGCTGATTGCCGATCTCGGTGAGTTTCTGATCGAGCGCCGCGGCGACTTCCGGCGTCGTCTTCTTGTCCAGTGCCACCGACGCCATCACCGCAAGCGCGCGATAGGCGATGCGGTGCGAAAGCGCGTCGCCATTCTGCGGCCGCACCGCCGTCCACAATCCGTCGAGGATTTCCTCCACGCCGAGCATATTTGTATCAACTGCATGCTGCGCCTCGACACGCGCGAGCCGCGCGGGCGCGAGCAGCGTGTTGAGCGTGATCGACGCCGCGACATCGGCGGCAACCAGCGGATCGAACAGTGGCCCGCCCTCCGTCTCAAATAGCTCGATATCGAATTGGCGATTGTCGCTGCCGTTGCGTGGCGTGGAGAGGAGCGGCACGAGCGGCGGCGGCACGCGCAACGCGTCCGGCGACAGTGTCGCCAGCAGCGCCGACAAGGCTGCGCGCTGTGCTCCGCCCGGAACGGCTTGTGTTTCCTCGTTTCCGTCGCCGTTCACCGCATAGCTGAAATCCGCGCCGCCGACCGCCTTGGCCGCGGCCACGATTTCATAGCGATGCAAAAGCCAGATCGGCACGAAGCGGCGCCGCAGATTGGCGACCGGCTCTCCGGGCGCGAGCGCCGCAAGACCGAAATTCGCGATCGCCGCCGCGCGCACCGTCATGATGCGGTTCAGCTCCGCCGTGGGATCGGGACCGTCATCCCACAGCGCCGCCCAGCGCTCGGCGGTATCAGGCGCGCGCGCATTGTCGTCTTCCACATAGCGGAGGCCGGAAGCAACAGTCGCGCGCGCCACGGCATCCGCTGCGGCCTGATCCTGCGCGCCATAAAGCCAAGCGACACTCGCCATGTCCCATTTGCCGACGCCGATACCATAGGCATCGGAGAGATCGGGCCTGCCATTCACGAGCCCGATGCGCGGCGGCGGATAATCCATCACCGAGGCACGATCCTGCGTGCTCGCGGCGAAATTATGCGCAAACCCGAGCGTATGGCCGACCTCGTGGGCGGCGAGCTGGCGAAGCCGCGCGAGCGCCACCTGCACCGGATCGTTCGATCCGCCGGTATCGAGTTTGTTTGCTCCGACAAGGCCCTCGAAAATCTGGATATCCTGGCGGACGCGCAGCGAACCCAGAACCACCATGCCCTTGACGATTTCTCCCGTGCGCGGATCGACGATCTCCTGTCCATAGGACCAGCCCCGCGTGGCGCGATCGTCCCAGTTGACGACGTTGTAGCGCACATCCATCGGGTCGATGCCGGGCGGCAATGTCTTCACTTCGAAGGCGTCGATGTAACCGGCCGCCTCGAACGCTTTCTTCCACCAGCTCACCCCTTCGATCAGCGCCTCGCGGATCGGCTCGGGCGCGCGATTGTCGATGTAATAAACAATCGGTTTCTTTACCCGCGACGGCGCCGGACCGGGAGTGATCTTTTCCAGCCGGAAACGGTTTGCGTAATCATGCACCACATCGGTGCCGAGCGGGCTCGCGAAATCCACCACCTGGGTGGAGAAGCCGCCGATGCGCGGATCGAACACGCGCGGCACGAAACCGGGACCCGGAAGCTTCACGAAGCTCGAATGAAGGGTGAAGCTCACCTGGTGCGGATCGGGCGCGGTGTTCTCCACTTCCTCGCCCGGCGTGTCGGATTTGTAGGTCTCGATCGCATCCGCTTCGATATTCTCGGGGAACACCTTCACCGATTCCGGCACCGCCGCGCTCAATTTGTCGTCGAGCTTGAAATCCTTGCCGGCGCCCACCGCGTCACCGCCCGTGCCGAGATAATTGGTTTTCTGGTTCAGCGATTCGGCGATGCCGAGATTGTCGGCGGCAAGGAAGCCGGAAATGTCGGCCGTGAAGCCGCCGTCCGGCCGCGTGTCGGCGATATCGCCCATCCAGACGGTGGAGACCGCAAAATCGCTGCTCCCGCTCGGATCGGACGGCGCGGCACCGGTTGCGCGGAAGCGGGGATTCTCGAACTGGATGGCAAGTTTCTTGCCGATCCGGCGGAATGCGATGATCTGCGTGCGGCCGATGCGGCCGCGGTCGAGATAGGTTGGCGCCGCGCCCAGGCCCGGTGCGGAGCGAGGTCGTGTAGAGAAAGCGCACCGAAACCCCGTCGGCGCCCGGCTTCGGCAGCGTGAACAGGATCTTTCCCGATTTCTCCTCGACGCGCACCGGCAAAAGCCCGGACAATTCCTTGCCGTCCGCGGTCGCCGCTTTATGCGCGTCTGCCGCCGCGCCGGAGAGCACAGGCGTCGCGAGAAAAAGCCCGAGTGTTACAACCGCAAATATCTGCCGCATGATCGCCCCTTCGAAGCCCGGCAATCATGGGCGATGGCGCCGCAGCTGGGCAAGCGGCCGGCGCTGCGTATGCGATGACGATGAAGGGAGGTGTCGCGAAATCTGACGGTCCGCTTATTGGGGTCCAGCGAGTGCTCCTGATCAGCCCGTTCAAGGGTGAACGGCCGGCGGATGGTTCATTTGTTCGAGCGAAGCGCCGAGCGCGTTCAGTTCGGTGCCGAAGCCGCTCCAGTCTCCGGCCTTCAGCTTCGCGATCGCCTGATCGTAATGGGCAAGCGCGTCGCGCGCGCTGTCCGAAGGCGCGGCGGTGCCCACATTCGCCGTGGCGGCAGCGGGCGGGGGTGCCGGCTGCGCGGGCGGTGCCTTGAAGAGGGCGTTCAGCGCCTCGGCCAGCGTTTCTTCCATCACCACCCGGTCGCCATAGACGGCGATCACGCGTTTCAGTTCCGGCAGCTGGCCGGACTGCGCGCGCAGGTAAAGCGGCGTGACGTAGAGCAGCGAATTTTCGATCGGAACGACGAGAAGATTGCCGCGAATGACGCGCGAGCCGCTCTGGTTCCACAGCGTGATCTGCTGGGACACCTCGGTGTTCTGGTTGATCAGCGCCTCGATCTGATACGGCCCGTAGACGAGCTTCTCCTTCGGAAACTCGTAGACGATCAGCTTGCCATAGCCCGGGTGGTCGCAGCGCGCCGCCAGCCAGGCGATCATGTTCTCGCGCTGGCTCGGCACCATGGGCAGCATGAGCACGAATTCGGTGCGCGTCTCGCCCGGCAGTCGGATGTTGATATAATAGGGCGACATCAGGCTGCCGCCCGAATCGTCGTCGATGCCGTCCGGCTGCCGCGGAAACTGCCAGAGGTCTTCGCGGTTGTAGAACACTTCCGGCGCGGTCATGTGATAGGCGCGATAGAGTTCCGCCTGGATCAGGAACATGTCCTCCGGATAGCGGGTGTGCGCCTGAAGATCCGCGGGCATCGCCGCGAAGGGCTTGAACAGCGAAGGAAATATGCGCCGGAACGTCTCGACAACGGGATCGGCGGGGTCGCTGACATAGAAGCTGACGCTGCCATTATACGCATCGATGACGATCTTGACGGAATTCCTGATGTAATCGGTTCTGTCGTCCCCGATGCGACGCGCGTAGGGAAACCAGCT
>DATJUM010000102.1:0-17511 GCA_035502355.1 Rhizomicrobium sp.
GCCGGTGATCCTCGACCTGACTGAAGACGATGTTCGACAGGATCTCGCCCGGGCCGGGCGGGGTGCCGCGCACCACTGCTGCGGCAGTCTCGTCGCAGCTCGTCTCGATACCCAGAACGGTGAATACGCGGCAGCCCGCGCCCATGCTAATTTCCATGCCTGCCTGTAATCCGGCGCCCATCTCTTGCAAAGCGGTTCGATGCGCATTCTGCTCACAAGACCCCTTGAAGATTCGCAGCGCACTGCGCAGGAATTGGCACGGCGCGGCCATCAGGCGTTGATCGCGCCGCTCTTTGAAATCACGTATCTCGATGGCCCGGAACTGCCACTCGACAACGTGCAGGCGATACTGGCGACCAGCGGCAACGGCGTGCGCGCGTTTGCCCGCCGCGCCCTCCAGCGCGAGATTCCGCTCTTCGCCGTCGGTACACACACCGCGGCCGCCGCAAAACAGGAAGGATTTCACGATATCTACAATGCAGAAGGCGATGCCGCCGCGCTCGCCGCCGTGGTCCGCGCGCGGCTGAGCGCGCAATCCGGCGCACTCTTCCACGCCGCCGGCACCAACGCGTCGCCGGCATTTTCCGCTGCACTCGCTCAGGAGGGCTTCGAGTTCCGCACCAGCGTGCTTTACGACATCGTCGAAGCGCCGGAATTGCCCGATGCCGCGGCGGAAGCCTTGCGCGCGAACACGCTCGACGCCGTGTTGGTCTATTCGCCGCGCAGTGCGCGCCTCTTTGCCGATTGCGTAAAGCGAGCCGGGCTTGCGTTGTCCTGCCAGAGGCTTCTTTTCTGCTCCATCAGCCGCGAAGCCGCCGGGCCACTCAAAGATCTTCCGCTTGCAGAGCTCTGCATCGCCGAGCATCCGGATCAGGCATCACTTCTCGACCTTCTCCCTTCCGCCCTTCGGGCGGCAGAGTCAGGCGGCTGATTGCTGCGTTCCGAACTGGCCCGCAAAGCTTTCAGCAAGCGTCCGCAGCGTTATGGAATAACGAAGCGCCGTCATTGGCGGGATGCTGTGCTGCCACGCCTTCCGGACTTCCCCGGACAGGAGATAGATCGATCTCGGCGCAAGCGCGATTGTTTCTCTCTCCCATCCCCCGTCCTTTGGGCGGCGCAGGCGGAAGGCAGCCGGAGCGAGCAGCGATATTCCGAGAACATTACCGAATTGCGGCTTGTCGCGATGCCAACCGATCGGCGCGCCCGGCGCATATTCGCTGACCAGCACCTGCCGGATGGCCGTCAGTTCGTGCCCGGACCAGTGGGCAGCGCGCGCAATGATGGGAGCAAGCAGCTCCGGAACCGGAGAGGCTGTATCAATCGCCTGCCGGCTGTAATCATACCGGAATCCAAAGGACATGACGCGCCGATTGCCCAGATAGCCCCGAAACTCGAATGGCTTGAGCGGCAGCGTGCCGATCCAGCAGGCGAGTGCCTGTTCTTCCTCGGGCGAGAGAAACTCATCCAGGTAACGGAATCCGGATGGACGGGATCCGATATCTGCCGGAAACAATGCCGGCTGCCGCAGGAAAGGACTTTTGTTGGTCACGGTGACGATATGGGATCGAAATTGATACGAACAACATGTCGCCACCGGTGCCGTTTCCCCTGGTCACGTTGATGCGATAGAGCCGTGACCGTCATCAGGAAAGGTCCCTCGCACGAATGAAACAGTCGGCCGGAAAGGACTCTTGCGACGACCGAACGCTGCTCGTGCCTGTCTTCTGGATGGCAGTAGCACTCGCCATCGTTCCGGCTGCATGGGCGATTCTCGCTTCGCGCGATCTCGTCTATGACGGGGCTTATTACCTGCTCGGCATTGCGGCGCGGGGAACGTTTCAGCTGTTCGAACCGGCGCGGCTTATGCCGCAGATTCTGCAGCAGGGCTTCGCGGTGGCGGGCGCACGGCTCGGCGTTCGCGATCTGTGGACGTTGGGCGTGCTGTTTTCGCTGGGCGCTTCGGGTTGGCCGGTGCTGCTGACAATGTTGTGCTGGTTCGTTCTGCCGCGGGGACAGAAGAGCTGGATCGCCGGACCGCTGCTTAATCTCGTTTTCGCGATTCCCGCGACAAATTTCATTGGAATCAGCGAAGGCATCATCGCTTCCTGCCTGTTGTGGCTCGCTTTCCTGCTTGTCGAATTCCGCGCGACAAGCCCCGCCGGCGCGCTTGCCTGCATCGCGGCGAGCGTGGCGTGCACCGCCGCACATGAATCGGCGGTGCTCTGTCTGCTGGTGATCGCGCTCGCCGCGCGCCTGCATCTGCGGGACACGAAGGGCTTCTGCCGCGCGGCAATGTTGCTTGTGGCGCTGGTCACACTGGCGGGGGCAGGCAATATGCTGCGCTGGATACTGTTTCCCCGTAGTGCGGTCGAGAGAAGCGATTTTCTCATGGGCATGCTGGGCGGATTTTTTGGTAGCCCGTTGGCCCCCAACATTGCGGCGCTTGCAAGCACCATCGCGGCAGTGGGTTGTGCCGCCGCATGGATCTTCAGCGCGAAACGGCCCTGGGTGGCCGTGATCGTCACGATCGCGATGCTTGTTATTCTTTTTGCCGTTCTTGCAGCCGAACCGGCCGAGGCCATCGCGCCGAGCCGGCTCTTCGCGGCGCGCGGCCTTCCCGTCGCGCTGACCACCCTGTTCGCCGCCTTGTTTCTTTGGCTGAGGCAACAGGGAATGACGCCCGCGCGCTTTGCGGGGGCGCCGGTGCTTGCGATTGTGCTCAGCCTTGCGGTCGTGCAGGCGGCCATGCAGGCCCTGGCCACCGCACAATGGAACGGTTACGTGGGAGCGCTGCGGCAACTGGTGAGCACGCAGGTCGGGGTCATCTCGCATAAGTCGGCGATGCGCTTCGTCGACCCGCAAGGCTACCGTTTCCGGCGCGAGCTTCTCCAAAGCTGGAGCGTGGAGCCGCTCTCCCTCGTGCTTGCTCCGCAAGGCCGCGTTCAGGCATTCATCATGGCGGCGCCCCAGGCGCGCTGGGTCCCATACGATCCCGGCAAACCGTCGACCCTGCCGCACGTTCCGGGCCTCGACTGGAGCGGCTTCGTTCTGCGTGCCGTGCGGTGACCGATGTCACGGGCCGCATGGACAGGTGCGCAGCGGCTGCCTATTTTCGAGACACGCTCAAAATTTCGATTCGGATATGGACAAACCCGTCATAACCCGCGCGCGGCGTCCGCGTCCGGCCGTGCTGTGCATCCTTGATGGCTGGGGGTGCCGTCCCGACGCGGACGACAATGCCATCGCCCGCGCCCATCCGGAAAATTTTGGACGCATGCTCGCCGAATGTCCGCATTCAAGGCTCGCCACATCGGGCCGGGCAGTCGGCCTGCCAGCCGGCCAGATGGGCAATTCGGAAGTCGGTCATATGAATATCGGCGCCGGCCGCATCGTGGTGCAGGACCTGCCGCGCATCGATGATGCGATCGCCGATCACAGCTTCGCCGACCGGCCCGCGCTACGAGATCTGATCGCTAAAGCCAAAGCGGCCAAGGGCAGCGTGCATGTTCTCGGGCTCCTCTCGCCTGGCGGCGTCCACAGCCATCAGGATCATATCGCGGCGCTCGTCCGCGCGATTGCGGATGCGGGGTTGCCCGTGCGCATCCATGCGTTCCTCGACGGGCGCGACACGCCGCCCCGCAGCGCACAGGGCGATTTGCATCTGTTTGAAGATGCGATCACGGGCCTTTCCGATGTACGCATTGCCACGGTCTCCGGCCGCTACTACGCGATGGACCGCGACAAACGCTGGGATCGCGTCGCCAGAGCCTATGATGCGATGGTATCGGCTGATGGCGTGAAGAGTCCAAGCGCCGATGCGGCGATCGCAGATTCGTATCAAAAGGACGTCGGCGACGAATTCGTGTTGCCGACGGCGATTGGCGACTATCGCGGAATGGCGGATGGCGATGCGTTTGTGTTCGCGAATTTTCGTGCCGACCGCGCCCGCGAACTGTCCGCGGCGCTGATCGATCCGGACTTTAGCGGCTTTGCGAGAAAGAAAACCGTCGAATTCTCGGCAGCGGCGGGCATGACGGAATATTCGGTGCCGCTTAATGCGTTCATGAGCGTTCTGTTCCCCCCGGAAAACCTGCATGCCACGCTGGGGGAGGTCGTCTCAACACTGGGCCTGAAGCAATTGCGCATTGCCGAGACGGAGAAATATGCGCATGTCACGTTCTTTCTGAACGGTGGACGCGAAGAGCCGCTTGCCGGCGAAGATCGAATCCTCGTACCGAGCCCGCATGTCGCGACCTATGATCTTCAGCCGGAAATGTCGGCCCGCGAGGTCACCGACCGGCTGGTCGCCGCGATTGCCTCGGGCAAATACGATCTGATCGTCGTGAACTATGCCAATGCCGACATGGTCGGCCACACCGGCATATTCGCCGCGGCCGAAAAGGCCGTCGCTGCGATCGATGCCTGTCTCGGCCGCCTGCGCTCGGCCGTGGACCAGGCGGGGGGCGTTCTTCTGGTGACGGCTGACCATGGCAATGCCGAAATGATGCGCGACCCCGAGACGGGCGAGCCACACACCGCACATACCACTTTCGAGGTGCCGCTCGTCGTCGTCGGTGCGGGAACGTCGCTGAAACTTTCGGATGGTCGGCTCTGCGATGTCGCGCCAACACTGCTTGATCTCATGGGCATCGCGAAGCCGCATGAGATGGCGGGACATTCGCTGCTCGTCAGCGAACCGGCAAAGGCGGAGTTGCGCGTCTGAGAGGCACGGTTCTCCTTCTGCCCGCGGCCGCCATGCTCGTCACCATGGCCGCAGCTTTGCCGGCGCATCATTCACGCGCGCATCACCTGCGGAGAACAGAGCTGCCGGCGCCCGTCAGCGGCGATACCGACACGGAAGATCTTTCCGGGGCGGTGCCGGCTTCCTCTGCCGATCACCTTCCGGATTCGACGTCACAATATCGTGCCCTGCAGAGCGAAATCGCGAAGTCCCGCCCGGCGGTGGAAGATGCGAAGCGGCGCAGCGATGCGCTCAACGCCGAGGCCGCCGCCTTGCGCCAACAACTGATCGCAACGGCTGCGCGCGTGCAGGGTCTCGAGCAGCAGAAAATCGCGCTCGACGGCGAAGTGAGCCGGCTGTCGGCGGAATCGTCGGAACTCTCCGCAAGCTTCGCGGCGCAGCGCGTGAAAGTTGCGGCGCTGATCGCCATTCTCGAGCGCATGCAGCACGACCAGCCGCCGGTGATGGCGATCCGTCCCGGCGACGCAGTCGCGGCGGCTCATGCTTCCATGCTGCTTGGCGCGACGTTCCCCCGCCTTTATCACGCGGCTGCGGAGCTTGCGCATCAGCTGGAGGCGATGAAACGCACGCGGACAGAACTGATCCGCCACCGCGCCGAGGACGCGCAAAATTCGTTGCGCCTCGAAGCCGCGCGCAACCAGCTCGATCAACTTCTCGCGATGAAGTCGCGCCAGGCCGATGAGGCCAATGCGCAATATGGCGATCTCGCCGCCCGGCTCGACGCGGCCGCGAACGAGGCACAGAGCCTCGAAGCCCTGCTGCGAAAAGTGGCGGCGCTGCGTGCGGCGCCGGCGCCGCCGGGCGTGGTGGTGGTGGCGGCAAATAATGCATCGGGCGCGGGCCTGCAGCGCCACTCGCTGCTGCGACCTGTCGTGGGCCGAATGGAGCCAGGGGACGGCGCGCCCGAGGGCGCGCCGCGGGCGCCCGGCATCAGCTTTCTCACACCGGCCGGCGCGCAGGTTGTCGCGCCGGCGGATTCGCAGGTGCTTTTCGCTGGTCCTTACCATAAGACCGGACTTGTCTTGATCTTGCACAGCGTTGCTGGCTACGATCTGGTGCTCGCGGGCCTTGAGCGCGTTGACGTTCGGGCGGGCGATCAGGTGCTTGCCGGCGAACCGGTCGGCAGAATGCCGCAGAGCGGCACGGAAATGAGGCTCTACTTTGAATTGCGGCAGAACGGAAAGGGCGCCAGTCCGGCGCCCTGGCTGGCCGTCGAACCCAGAAAGGTGATGTAGACATGAAGCGTTTCGCATTTGTCGGCATGGGAATGGTCGCCGGCTTCAGCGCCGCATTGCTCCTGTTCCCGTCTGCCCACGGCGCGAACGACTCGGCCTACAAGCAGCTCGATCTGTTCAGCGACGCGTTCGAGCGCGTCCGCGCCGATTACGTCCATCCGGTCGATGACGGCCAGCTCGTCGACTCGGCGATCGAAGGCATGGTTTCAGGCCTCGATCCGCATTCGAGCTATATGGATGCGAAGGCTTTCGCCGATATGAAGATCCAGACCAAAGGTCAGTTCGGCGGATTGGGCCTAGAAGTCACGATGGAGGACGGCCTGATCAAGGTCATTTCGCCCATCGACGATACGCCTGCGGCGCGCGCCGGCATCAAGCCCGCGGATTACATTGCGGCCATCGACGGCACGCCCATCCAGGGCATGTCGCTGAACGATGCCATAACGAAGATGCGCGGCCCGCAGGGCACGAAAGTCACGCTGACCGTGCTGCGCAGCGGCGCCAAAAAACCCTTCGACGTCACGCTCACCCGCGCCATCGTGCAGGTGGACAGCGTCAAATTCCATCGCGAGGGCGATGTCGGCTATATACGCCTCAGCGCCTTCAACGAGGAGACGGGGTCGGGGCTCGAACACGCGGTGCGCGAGTTGAAGCATCAGATCGGCCCCGGCATCCGTGGCTATGTCCTCGACCTGCGCAACAACCCGGGCGGCCTGCTCGATCAGGCGGTACAGGTATCCGACGATTTCCTGAACTCGGGCGAAATCGTTTCCACCCGGGGACGCCATCCCGAGGATACGGCGCGCTATGACGCGAAACCCGGCGACATCACCGATGGCAAGCCGATTGTCGTGCTGATCAATGCGGGGACCGCGTCAGCGTCCGAAATCGTGGCTGGCGCGCTGCAGGACCACAAGCGCGCCACCATCGAAGGCATGACATCCTTCGGCAAGGGCTCGGTGCAGACAATCATTCCGCTGGGTGAGGGTGGGGGCGCGCTCCGGCTGACGACGGCACGCTATTATACGCCCTCCGGTCATTCCATCCAGGCTACGGGAATCACACCCGACATAGCGGTGGCGGAAGGCGACGAAGACAGCTCCGAGTCCAAACTCGATCATTTGACTGAAGCCAATCTGCCCGGCCATCTCGATGCGGAAAACGCCAACAAGAAAGCGGCGCCGCCCGTCATTCATCCGCCCGCAGGCAAGAAAATTGACGACTTTCAGCTCTCTTACGCGTTGGACTTGCTGCGCGGCAAAGTGGCCATGAACACTACGGGAAAAACCGCCGCGGCGAATTGATTTGACACTGCGGGCGCCCCACCTTCCGCGGTGGGTGGCCCGCCCCAAGGGACCGTCAGCGGACGATGAAACAAGCGATGCAATGCGCGGGCCTCGCCGCGCTCGGCGCAGCGGCCGGATTTCTTGGAGCGGTGCTGGTCCTGCCCCTCGCGGGCGGCGCCGCAGACAGCGATTCCCAGGTGACCTATGAGGCGCTCAATCGCTTCGGTGCGGCTTTTGCCGCCGTGCGCGCCGATTATGTCGAACCGCCCGACGACCGGAAGATGGTCGAGGACGCGCTCAACGGCATGATCTCCGATCTCGATCCGCATTCCAGTTATTTTGATCCCAAGACCTTCGCCGACATGCAGGTGAAGACATCCGGGACCTATGGCGGCATCGGTCTCGTCATCGCAGCCGATCAGGGCGTCGTGAAGGTGGTCTCGCCCATCGACGACACGCCCGCCTCTCATGCTGGCATCAAGGCCGGCGACAGCATTCTGGCCATCGATGGCCGCGGGCTTCAGGGACTGAGCCTCGACAAGGTGCAGGACATGCTGCGCGGGCCGTCCGGCACGCCCGTCAAGCTTACGCTCCTGCGCGGCGGGGTGCAGAAATCCTTCGAAGTCAGCCTCGTGCGCGCGGCCATCCAGGTGGAAGCCGTGAAATCGCACCGCGAAGGCGATGTGGGCTACATTCGCATCCCCGCCTTCAACGAAGAAACAAATGACGGTGTCATGACGGCGATCAAGAGTCTGAAGAAAGAAATCGGGCCGCATCTCAGAGGCTATATCATCGATCTGCGCGACGATGGCGGCGGCGTCCTCGACCAGGCGATCGCCGTGTCTGACGATTTCCTCAACAGCGGCGAAATCGTTTCCACGCGCGGCCGGAAGCCCGAAGACACGCAGCGCTACGACGCCAAGCCCGGCGACATCGCCGACGGCAAACCGATCATCGTGCTGATCAATGGCGGGACCGCGTCGGCGTCCGAAATCGTGGCCGGCGCGCTGCAGGACCACAAGCGCGCGACGATCGTGGGCATGACGTCCTTCGGCAAGGGATCGGTGCAGACCATCATTCCGCTCAGCGACGGCCAGGATGGCGCGCTGCATCTGACAACGGCGCGGTACTACACGCCGTCGGGACGTTCGATCCAGGCGACCGGTATCGTGCCCGATGTCGCGGTGGCGCAGGGCGATGAGGCCACGCCGTTTGCCAAGCTGGAGCGCCCGAGCGAAGCCGACCTTCCCCATCATCTGACCGCCGAACAGCAAACCGCGGCCGCACCGGCCAAGCTCAACATCGTGGAGCCGCCGCCCGGCAACAAATCGGATGATTTCCAGCTTGCCTACGCCGTCAAGCTGATGGACGGAAAACTGCCGGCACGCACTGCGAGTGTGCATTAGGTCCAATCGGCATTCCGGCTTCCCAATCCGGAAAGAGATGGAAGCATTTCGTCCGGGGATCACGTGATTTGGAGCGGACTGCCGAAGCTCCGAATGGAAACATACAAATTCTTCCCGTAATGTTATGTGCGATCCGCGAAAGGCATGGCGGTGATGGCAAACTCGATCGAGAAGCTTGATCGCCAGAATTTTCCGCACATCGCGCAGGACATTGACCGGGCGCTTGCGGAGGTCGGAAGGCGGCATGGCGTATCGGTCGCCGTGAAACCCTGGCGGGTGCGCGAAAACGCCGCCGAAGCAATGGTCAGCATCGGCATTCTGCAGCCCGACCAATTGGCGGCGGTTCTCGCG
The DNA here is from genome assembly GCA_035502355.1 of Rhizomicrobium sp. Classification (GTDB taxonomy): domain Bacteria; phylum Pseudomonadota; class Alphaproteobacteria; order Micropepsales; family Micropepsaceae; genus Rhizomicrobium. The sequence continues at coordinate 9,041 of DATJUM010000102.1, forward strand.
CAGGCGTCCGAACTGTGCAGCCTCGATCGCCCCGCAGAAGCCGAAAAGTTGCTCCGCGAAAGGATGGATCGCGGCATCGGCGAGTTGGACCGGCTGGCCGCATTCGAACTTCAGCTTGGTATTGCGCTGCGACAGCAGGGGCGAAATACCGAGGCGCTCGCGCTGTTCGACGCCGCGCAGGCGCGGCTGCCGGATTTGCCTGGCGTGGATTTCGCGCGCAGTGGCGCCTTGCAGCAATTGGGCCGCCGCGAGGAGGCTGTGGAAAGCCTGCGCAAGGCGCTGACCCGGGAGCCGGACCATGTGTCTGCGCTTGCCTGCCTGGCGATGATTTCCGCCGAACTGGGCGATTTCACCACCGCATCGCAGTCTGGTGCCGCAGCCGTCGAGCGGGATCCCGATAATCCGTTCGCGCTCATCGCGCTTGCCATCACCGATATTGAAGAGCGCCGCTTTGCCGCCGCGCACGAAAGGCTCGAGCGGACGATTGCCAATCCCGCCTTTATGGGTGACGAGGGCGTGACGTTTGCCATCGTTCTTGCTGCCGATGCCTATGACCGGCAGGGCAAGTTCGCAGACGCCTTTGCTCTCTATCGTACGTCCAAGGCAAGACTGCGCGCGATTCACGCGGCCAAATTCGGTCCTGCGCGGATGATCAGGGATGTGGAAAGCTGTATCGGGTATTTCCGGTACTCGCCACGCTGGAGTGCGTCCCGAATTCCGCCGGCGACAGCCGAAGAGCCGCATCGCCATGTCTTTCTGCTCGGCTTTACGCGCAGCGGTACCACGCTTCTTGAATCAATATTGGCCATGAGTCCTGAGGTCGTCCACGCCGACGAGGTGGATTTCCTGAGCGATGCGGGACGTGGGCTCGATATTTACAGCGAGGCGGGTCTCGAAAAGCTGGCGATGCTTGGAGAAAACGAAATCATCGAGCGGCAGGATGTGTATTGGCAAGCGGTCCGCAGCGCGGAATTTCGCGTCGCCGGCAAGGTTTTCGTGGACAAAATGCCGCTCAATTCGTTGAGACTGTCGTTGATCTGTCGTCTGTTTCCATCGGCGCGCCTCATATTTGTGGTGCGCGATCCGCGCGACGTCGTGCTGAGTTGTTTTCGCCGGCTCTTCAGCGCCAGCCTGACCACGTTCGAATACTTCAACCTCGAAGATTGTGCGCGGTTCTACGCCGCGGTGATGACGCTTGTGGACCTTTGCCGCGAAAAGCTTCCGCTCGACCTCTATGAACATCGCCACGAACAGATGATTGCCGCTTTCGAGCCGAGCATTCGTGCAGTGTGCAATTTCATCGGCATCGACTGGAGCGAGGACATGCGCGATTTCCATCGCGTGACTCGGGATGTCACCATCCTGAGTGCCGCGCAGGTCCGCCGCGGGCTTTATGCCGAGGGCGTTGGGCAGTGGCGCCGCTATCGCGATGCGCTTGCACCCATCCTTCCGATTCTTGCACCCTGGGTCAGGCGCTTCGGATATGCGGCGGACTAGGCCCCGGGGCTTTGTTTGCCGCGCGCTTTCGGTCATATTGTGTCTGCCATGCCCACATCCCGGTTGCGTCACGACGATCTTCCCTTCCGTCCCTGCGTCGGAGTGATGCTGTTCAACAGTGAGGGGCATGTCTTTGTTGGCCGGCGCATCGATCAGATGGTGGAGGGCTGGCAGCTTCCGCAAGGCGGAATCGACGAAGGCGAAACGCCGGTGGAAGCCGCATTCCGCGAACTCGAGGAGGAGATCGGCACCCGCAATGCCCTCCTGCTGCGCGAATACGATGCATGGCTCTCTTATGATCTGCCCGCGCATCTTCTCGGCGTTGCGCTGCACGGCCGCTATCGCGGGCAGCGGCAGAAATGGCTCGCGATGCGATTTTGCGGGAACGATCCCGAGATCAATATCCACACGGCCCATCCCGAATTTGGGCAATGGAAATGGTTGCCCGTGGAGGCGCTGCCGCGGCTCGTGGTGCCGTTCAAGCGCGATACTTATTCCAAGGTGATCGCCGCCTTCCGGGATCTCGCCAAGCCGGTCTGATGAGACAAACATTGTGATGGCCATGCGTCTCTCCGTGGTCATGATCCATGGCGCATTCTGCGGCGGCTGGGCGTTCGACGCGTGGCGTCCGCTCTTCGCAGCGCAGGGATTCGATGTCCACGCACCGACATTGCGCTATCACGAACCGGGCAGTCCGCTGGACAAACTCGCCCGCACCGGCATGCGCGATTACGCTGCCGATCTCGCGGCGCTGCTCGACCGCATCGGCGGCGCGCCCATTGTGATCGGCCATTCGCTGGGCGGACTGCTCGCCCAGATGCTTGCTGCGCAGGGTAACGTGCGCGCCCTTATATTGCTGGCACCATCGGCGCCCTGGGGCATGCTGCCGTCCATGGCGTCGGAATTCCTCGCTGCCCAGGCGCTCTATGCCGATGGCATGTTCTGGCGGAAATCGCTTGCACCAAAACACTGGGTTGCAGCCGCGAACGCGCTTGATCTCGTTCCCGAGGAAAAACGGGAATCAATACTTGAACGTCTCGTGCCTGAATCGGGGCTTGCGATGTTCGAAGTGCTGCACTGGATGTTCGATGGAAGCCGCGCGACTTATGTCGATCCGCGCGCAGTCGCCTGCCCGATCCTGTGCCTTGTCGGCGCGCGCGACCGGATCAACCCGCCGCCCACCGTGCGGCGGATCGCGCGGCGCTACGGTGGGCGTGCCCGCTACGAGGAACTGCCCGATCACAGCCATTGGCTCGTTGGTGAGCCGGGCTGGGAAAGAATGGCCGCGGGCTCTCTTGCCTGGCTGTCGCAGATACTGGGGCGAGATCCGCAACGCGTTTTGTAAGCAGGAAAAAATCATGGGCGGGTTTTCCCGCCCATGATCTACGTCAAATACGCCTGCGGAATTGCTTCCGTCAGGCACTAGCTGTTCAACGTGACGGAAACGCCTGCAGAGGTGATGCCGTTCACGACAACTGTAAGCGTGCTTGCACCGGTCTCGCAGGTGCTCGGAATGTCGAACACTGCGTTGGTCGTGCCGGTCGTCCACACGCCCATGGTGGAGAAGTTGTAACTGCGGCCGAAGCAGACATCTCCGGTCGAATTGTTGGTAATGCGCACGAGTGGGTAGTTGGTGGCCGCTTGCGCATCGTCGCCGTAATAACCTCCGGTTGTGAAGCCATTGAAATTTGTGCCGGAGATCGCGTTCGCCGTGCTTCCCACGGTGAGCGTGCTGGACACGCTGGAAACAACCGGTGCCCATGCCGGTTTGGCAGTGCCTTGCGGCGTATAGATTGCAAGCTCGGTACTATACTGACTGTTGTCCCAGAAAATCTGCCCCGTCGGAAGAGGTATCAGGTTGCCGGTAAAGCAGTTGCTCTGCGCCGAGGTCTTCGTATCGTTCACCTGCGTCGCCGTCACTTTGCCTTTCTTGCTGGTTTTCATTTCCCAGAAATGCGCAGGGCCGGGGCTGCCATAGTACGGGCTGGCTTCCGCGAGAACGTTGCCGTCCGGCAGCACCGCGGCCGGGGCGTCAGCCATCACGTAGATCGTGCTACCGACTTTCAGCGTCGGGCCGGTCGACCATTTGCCCTTCGCAACGTTGTAGACGTCGCTCGGCCCTGGCGAATCGACGTCGGCGGTCAGCTGGATGATGGTCCCCTGTTTGCCGCTTTGAGGCGTCAGCGGTGCCGCGCCGAGTTCGAAGTAGCTGGTGTCGCTCAGACGGTTTGGAGTGCTTCCGGGCTGGCTCCATGCACCGGTCGACGTGTCATAGATCCAGTATTCGTCGCTGGTGCTTGTGTAGTCCCACACGTCCACAAGGAAGACATTGCCGTTGGGCAGCGAGGTGAAACCCTCTTCGTCCATGCAAGGATAGTCATCTTCCACCTTGTTGCAGGTCCAGGTGTTCGTGGGTTTTGCCCAGTTCACGGTCGTGCCGCTGACCGTAGCAAGTACCTGTTGGCCGGTCCCGAACTCGCAGCAATCGCCAAGCATGTAAGTGCCATCCGGAAGAATGACGCTCTCGGAATCGCCGATGCTGCCCCAGCCGCTGGGCGGAGTTACCGACGCCCATGTGTTGGCGACCGGATTGTAGATCGCGCCCTTGTTGCTCCAGTCGCCTTGCTGATCATTGTATTCGCCGCCTTCGATCAGCACGTTGCCATTGGGCAGAACCTGCTGGGCGAAGAAATCCGGAGAGTAGCCGGACGGCATCGTCGCAATCTTGGTAAAGGTGCCGTCGGTGTACTGGCCCTTTTTGTCCGGCGTGAGCTTGTACCAGATGCCGGCGGTGCCGGTGAACGCTTCCTTGACGAGGAGCGTGCCGTCGGTCAGCTGCATCGGTCCCCAGCCGCCCTCGCTCGTAAAGGGATTGTTGGTGAGGTCTGTCCATGTTCCGGACTTGCTCTTTTTGGGCGCCACATAGGGAGCCCGATAGGGCTGAGCCGCGGGTGTGATCGGCTTCGGAGCCGTCATTCCGGGGCGATAGGGAAGGTAGATCACATGTGCCGAAACACCGGTGATTGCCGCAGCAAAGGCCGTGACAGCCAGAGCCGAGACCCCGGCGGTGAGGCAGTTTTTGATTTTCATTGGGTATTCCCCTTGAGGGGCCGTCCGCCAATCGGACAGCCCACGCCCGATAGGGCGGATCAGGCAATGCTACTTCGTACGACCATTTTCGGCAAGCGATACCCGCGTTTAATGGCCGATTCCGCGGCGTTGTCGGGCAACATTGCGCCCGTCGTTCGATTTTAGGTCTTGTTATCAAAACGACAGCAGGTGTTCACATCAGCCGGGCGGGACGAGCGGACCGTAAAGCCACACGAGCCAGCCGCCGGCGGCGAGAAACGTGCCGAAGGGAAGGCGGTCGGAAAACCTGAGGCCCCGGCCCCTCGCACCGCGCGCCAGCGCGAATACCAAGCCGAAAATCGAACCCCACAGGACAACGGTAGGAAGGCCTGTCCACGAAATCCAGGCACCAATCCCGGCAAGGAGTTTCGCATCGCCCAGGCCCAACCCTTCACGCCCGCGCAGGAAGCGATACACGAACGCGGCGAGCGCGAACGCGCCGAAACCCGCCAAAGCACCGATCAGATGGTCCACCAGGTGATCGCGCGCGAGAAGAGCGGTCGCCGCCAGCCCCGTCACCAGGAGCGGCAGAGTAATTACATCGGGAAGCAGCTGAACGCGCCAGTCGATGATGGCGAGAAGGAGAAGCATCCAGCCGAAGATGCAGCTCGCCACGATCACCCATCCCGAGGTTGCGAGCGCCGCCCACGCTGCAACGAGAAGCGCCGCAATCTCGATCGCCAGCACAAAGCGGCCGATCACGGCATGGCAGTGGCGGCAGCGCCCGAGGAGGAAGAGATAGCTGACGATCGGGACAAGATCGGCGGCGGACAGCGCATGACCGCAATGGTCGCAGGCCGAGCGCGACCATGCCACCGACCGGCCTTCGGGCAGGCGAAGCGCGAGTACACCGAGAAAGCTGCCGATGAAGGGCGCCGCGGCGAGCATCGCCACCGCGATGGCTACCGTTGGCACGTTCATACGGGCCGGCGGAGCAGGAGGCGCGTCACCAAGGCGTTCCGCTCCATCGCGAGCACTTCAAAGCCTTCCTGGTGGCACATATGGGGCACGTCGACCGGCGCCAGCGGGTCGTCGCAAACGATTTCGAACACGTCTCCCGCACGGGCGCGCGCAAGTGCCCGCCGCGCGAGCAATGCCGGCATGGGGCATTTGAGGCCTTTCAGATCAAGCAGGATGGGTTCCATCTTTCGTGGACGGCAATCCTTTCGCTGCCTATCCTGTCAGCATCGCGCAAAAGGGGCGCGATTCGCCCATGGTGTTGTCGGCAGTGGTTTTGCGCGAAACCACCTACATCGCAAGTCTGGCCCGCGAGTTCTGGCGGCTGCGCGACGTGAAGCCGGAATCGGCCCTCACGATCATCGACATTTTCGAGGGTCATGCGCGCAGGACGCCGGAAAATCCCGCCATTCTCTGCGGCGACGACACTGTCAGTTATGGCGCCCTTAACAGGCTTGCCGACCGTTACGCCCATTGGGCCCGCAGCCAGGGGATCGGCCACGGCAGCTGCGTGGCGCTGCTCATGGAAAACCGGCCCGAATACATCGCCGCCTGGCTGGGCCTGTTCAAGCTGGGCGCCGTGGCGGCGCTCATCAACACCAATTTGCGCGGAGCAGCGCTCGCCCATTCGATCGCCGTCTGCGCCGCGCACCATCTGGTCGTCGGAAGCGAGCTCGCCACGGACTATCTGGATGCGCGTGCGCTCATTCCCGTGCCGCCGCAGGCCTGGGTTACAGGCGGCGCGCAACCACCATTCGATGATCTGGATGCGGCGCTGAACAGTGTTCCGTCCAGCCCTGCCGATCGGGGCTGGCGGACTGGGCTGACCTGCTCCGATCTGGCTTTCTATATTTTCACTTCAGGCACAACGGGGCCACCCAAAGCCGCCAACATCACCCATTTCCGAACACTGTTCATGATGCAAGGATTTGCCGGCGCCCTCGCCACGCGTGCCTCGGATCGTATCTATGACGTTCTGCCGCTCTATCATTCCGCGGGCGGAATTTGCGCGCCGGGCATGGCGCTCACGGTGGGCGGCTCGCTCGTCCTGCGCCGCCGGTTTTCGGCGCATGAATTCTGGGAGGATTGCGCGCGCTACCGGCCGACCGTGTTCCAGTATATCGGCGAGCTTTGCCGCTATCTGCTGAATGCGCCGCCTTCGCCGCACGAACGCGACCATGCGCTGCGCGCCATCATCGGCAACGGATTGCGGCCCGACATCTGGAAGAAATTTCAGTCGCGTTTCGCCATTCCACGGATCATCGAATTCTATGGCGCGACCGAGGGCAATGTCGCGCTGCTCAATTACGATGGAAAGGTAGGCGCGGTCGGCCGCATCCCATGGTATGCGCGCTGGTATTTCCAGACCCGGATTGTGCGTTTCGATATCGAAACCGAAACGCCGCTGCGCGACGCCGAAGGCTTCTGCACCGAATGCGCGTCCGGCGAGGTGGGCGAGGCGATCGGGAAAATCACTTCCGAGCCCAAGACGCGATTCGAAGGCTATACGCGCGAGGCCGACACCGAGAAGAAGATCCTGCGGCATGTCTTCCGGCGCGGCGACGCATGGTTTCGCACCGGCGATCTGATGAAGCGCGACCATCAGGGCTATTTCTATTTCGTGGACCGGATCGGCGATACGTTCCGCTGGAAGGGCGAGAACGTGGCAACGAGCGAAGTGGCGGAGGCTTTGCACGCGATTGCCGGCATTTCCGAAGCGAATGTCTATGGGGTGAAGGTGCCAGGATATGAAGGCCGCGCCGGAATGGCCGCACTGGTCGCCGCACCCGGCTTCGATCCGGCGCCGCTCGCCACGCAGCTGAAAGGGAATCTTCCCGATTATGCGCGTCCCGTGTTTCTGCGGCTCCTGCCGGAGATGGAAATTACCGGCACGTTCAAGCAGCGCAAGGTCGATCTGGCAAAAGAGGGTTTCGATCCGGCGCGGATCGACACGCCGCTCTATGTTTTGGATCCCGGGACGATGCGCTACGTGGCGCTCGATTCGGCGCGATATGACGATATTGTCGGCGGGCGGTTGAAGTTATGATGTGTTCGGCTGCCTTGGACGATCGCCTGCGTGCTTCGACCGGTTCAGCATGAGGGAAATCTTTCTGCCATCAGCCTTTGTGCAAATTCACGATCTCCTCATTCGCGCTTAAAATCTCAAATCGGGAAAAAGTCCCATAGACGCGCGCCGCGATGACGAAGCACGCTGGCGTCGGGATGTCCGCCAAGAAAAGATTGGGGAAAATGCGACCGCATGGATGGCAGACGGCACGAGCCCGCGCCACAATGCCAAATCGCAGTTGCATTGAACTCTTTTGCAGCCTGTTCGCTGCAGCGGCCATTCCGGCCGCAAGCACCTCGCTTCCGGCGGCCGCGCAAACGGCAGATACGCCGCCCGCTTCCTCACAGGACGTGGAAACCGTGGTGGTCACCGGTACGACGCCGGTGCCGGGTTCGGGCATCGAAGCCGACAAATTGCCGTACACGATCCAGACGCTCACCGCCGCCGACCTCACGCGCGAAGGGTCGGCAAGCATCACCGCGGCGCTCAATGATCAGCTTGGCAGCGTCAACATCAATGACGATCTGGACGACCCGTTTCAGCCCGACATCCTCTATCGCGGCTTTGAAGCTTCGCCTGTTCTGGGCACGCCCGAAGGTCTCGCCGTCTACCAGAACGGCGTGCGGATCAATGAGGCGTTCGGCGACTCGCTCAATTGGGATCTGGTTCCGGCCCTTGCCATCGATCGCATGGCCGTCGTCAGCTCCAACCCGGTTTATGGGCTGAACGCGCTAGGCGGCGCCGTCGTCATCAACATGAAGAACGGTTTCGACGATGAGGGCGGAGAAGCCGAGCTGTCGGGCGGGTCGTGGGGCCAACG
>DATJUM010000103.1:0-9640 GCA_035502355.1 Rhizomicrobium sp.
CCCGACCGGCGGTGCGCCGGGAATCCGGAATGTCTGGGGGCCCGGGCCTTCGCGGAACCCGTCCGGCATGTCGACGATCTTGGTCAGCCCGATTGCGTGCAGAAGCCCGGGAAACGGAAGATATTCGCCGAAGGGGACCAGATGGAATTTGTCATAAATCCCGATGAGCTGCCCGCCATGCGAGAAAATGTAAAAACTGTTGAAATAACGAATATTGTTTCCTGCGAGCTCGGCGCGGACCGTTCCGGTCATCAGGACACGGTCTCCGGGCGTCAGCGTCGCGATCTGCTCTACCGCTTCCGGCACCCGCTGAAGCAGGAAGGGCGGCGGGGCTGCTTCGGGCCAGATGATGATCGTGGGTCGGGCGCGCGCCGGCGCGCGGCTCAGTTGCAGCAGCCGCGTCCAGTTGCGCAATTGCAGTTGCGGCATCTGCTTTTCCGCCTGCGGGACGTCGGGCTGGACCAGACGCAGGCGCACGCCGGGAACCGTTGACGGTGGATCGAGCGCGAGCCTTGCCGCGCCGCCGATCCAAAGCAGTGCGAACAAAGCGGTCATCGCTACGGGCAGGAGCCAGGCGCGCTTTCGTGCCTGCGCAAGCTCCGCAAGCGAGGCACCGTAAAGCAGCGTCAGAAGCGTCAGCCCATAGGCGCCGATGATCGCCGCGCTTTGCATGATTTGCGGCACCGCGCCCCAGGCATAGGCGGCGAGGTTCCAGGGGAAGCCGGTGAACAGATGGCCCCGCAACCACTCGGAAAACCCGTAGGCCGCGGCGAACAGGAAAATGCGCGCGCTGCCGGCTCGCCGGAAATACGCCGTGACCGCACAGGCAAGCGCCGTATAGAGGGCAAGAAATCCCGGAAAGAGAACAGCGACGAATGGTATCTGCCAGGCATGCTCTGCGGCATCGACGGTGAACGCGTAACCGACCCAGTAAAGTCCGGCGAGGAACTGCCCGAAGCCGAATGCCCAGCCGGCGATCGCCGCCGCACGCACCGGACGCGGTTCGTTTGCCGCGCCGTCGACGAGCAGCATGAGAATGGCAGTTGCGATGAGCAGCGTGGGAAAAATTCCGAACGGCGCGAAGGCAAGCGCCGAAACGAGCCCCGCTGCGAAGGCCAGAAGATTCCGTCGCCAGCCGCCCAAGCCGCTTATCCACAAGCCGGTCCGGACAAGCGGCGCGAATGCACTCCCGGTGGAAGTACTTACAAAAGCCAGGTCGGTCATACCGAAAATATTTCCTGCATCGCGTCACATGGTCGGGCTAACGACCGATGCAGGCACTGCGTGTTGCGTCATGATTGTTCGACGGTCTTGTTTGTGGCGTCCTCCGGACGGCGAAGGCGAAGCCGCTTGACGCGGCGCGGGTCGGCTTCGAGGACCTCGAATTCCAGGCCCGAGGGGTGCCGGACGATCTCGCCGCGTTGCGGCAGGCGGCCGAGCAGCGACGCGACGAGGCCTCCGAGTGTGTCCACTTCTTCGTCCTCGCCCTCGGGGGCGAGATCGAGCCCGGTCTGCTCGCGGAAATCGTCGAGATCAAGCCGCGCATCGGCTTCCCAGCCGCCATCGGGCAGCGCTTTGAGCTGCGGGGCCTCGGCAACATCATGCTCGTCGTCGATATCGCCGACGATTTCCTCGACCAGATCCTCGATCGAGACGAGGCCGTCGGTGCCGCCATATTCGTCGATAACGAGCGCCAGATGCATATGCGTCGTCTGCATCTGCAGGAGAAGGTCGAGCACCGGCATCGAGGCCGGAACAAACAGAATATTGCGCCGGATCTTCGAAATCGGCACGTCGGACCAGCGCATCGTGCCGTCCTCGCCGATCTCGACCAGCGACAGCAGATCCTTCACATGGACAAGGCCGATCGGATCGTCGAGCGTCTCGCGATAGATGGGAAGCCGCGAATGCTGCTCCCGGCGCAGGCTTTCGATGAGTTCCCTGATTGAAGTCTGCTCTTCGGCCGCCACGATATCGGCCCGGGGCACCATCACGTCGCCAACGCGAAGCTCGCCGAATTTGAGAAGATTGGAAAGCATGCGCCGCTCCTGCGGCGACAATTCGGTGCTCTGGCGGTCGCTTTCTTCGATGACCTCCTCAAGGCTTTCGCGGATGCCGTTCGCGGCATGCCCGCGGCGCACGAGATGGGCAAGCCGGTGGAGCAATGATTCGGACTTGCCGTTGCCGGACTGTAACTGATCGCTGCGCTCTGGATCGGACATCGAAGTAATTATAATTTTTTACTGCATGACGGCCGCGCGGGTGTACGGATCCGGAATGCCGAGCTCGTCAAGAATGGCGGCTTCCAGGCGTTCCATGGCATGGGCCTCGCGGTTGCGGACGTGATCATAACCCAAAAGATGGAGAACGCCATGCACCGCAAGATGCAGGGTGTGATCCTCCAGGCTGATACCAGCGGCAGCGGATTCGCTGGTGGTTACGCCGAACGCGATGGCGATATCGCCGAGATAGCCGTCCGTTCCGGCGGCGGGAAAAGACAGCACATTCGTCGGCGCGTCTTTTCCCCGGAACCGCGCATTCAGCGCCTGCAGACGCTCGTCATTTGTTAGAAGCAGAGTCAATTGATGCGACTGCCCCCCTCCGCCCCTTCGGTGTCGAGCGAGCGCAGCGGAGCGAAACGGAGGGGGGCTGCAGGACGCATCGACACCACGAACAAGCGCAAGCCGCGCCGCGCTCTTCACGCGCGCGACCGAAACACCTGTTTTGTTCCAGGCGGGTTCTTCGACGATCACGGAAATATCACTTGCGCGCATTCTGCGCATAGGCGCGCACGATGCGCGAGACGAGCGGATGGCGCACGACGTCCTTCTCGCCAAAATGTGCCACGGCCACACCATCGACACCGTCGAGATTGGCAAGGGCCTCGTTCAGGCCTTCCGGCCTTCCGCCCGGCAGGTCGCTCTGCGAGGGATCTCCTGTGACAACCATGCGCGAATCGTCGCCGAGACGGGTGAGAAACATTTTCATTTGTGCGGAGGTGCAATTCTGCGCTTCGTCGAGGATGACAAAGGCATGGGCGAGCGTGCGGCCGCGCATGAAAGCGAGCGGCGCCACTTCGATGACGCCAGACTCCATGAGGCGCGTGCATTGTTCGCCGAGGGTATCAAACAGCGCATCGTGGAGCGGCCGCAGATAAGGATCGATCTTTTCCCTGAGATCGCCGGGAAGAAAACCGAGGCGCTCGCCCGCTTCCAGCGCGGGCCGGGAAAGAATGAGCCGCTCCACCCGTCGCTCATGCAGGAGATGCGCGCCGAAGGCGGCTGCAAGATAGGTCTTGCCCGTACCGGCGGGCCCCACGCCGAATACCAGCGGATGGGTACGCATCAGGTCGAGATAGACGCCCTGCGCGGGCGAACGCGCGCGCGTAACGCGCGAGGCCGCGGTGCGGATCGAAGGGGTGCCGAATTCGGCGGCTGCCGTTCTGTCGGGCTCGTGCAGCGCGAACCGGATTTCCGCATCCACATCGGCGAGCGCCACATCTTCGCCCCCTTCGAGCCGCGCGTAGAGCGCACGCAGGACGGCAGCGGCGCGCTCGCGCGATTGGGGCGCGCCTTCGACGGCCACCAGATTGCCCCGCATTGCGACGCGCACGCCAAGCCGCTGCTCCACGCGCACCAGATGTTTCTGATGCGCGCCGCCGAGCGCGGCCAGACGCTGATTGTCCGGAAATTCGAGCGTCACCTGCTCTTTCGTGGCTGGCAGGCGGCGGGCGGCGCGCGCGCTCAATGCACGCTCGCGACAGGCCGCGCTGCGTCCGCGTCCAATTCGCCCCTGAGGCTGTTGGGAAGCACTTCGGCAATCCGCACCGCGCGGATTTCACCGATGCGCGCTCGCGCATCCGCCACATGCACCGGCTGAAGCCAGGGCGAGCGGCCGACAAGCTGACCGCGTTTCGATCCCTCTTTCTCGAACAGCACCGGCACCACCTTTCCGGCGCAGGATTTGTTGAATGCAGCCTGTTGGGCGGAGAGCAGCGACTGCAACGCGGCAAGCCGCTCCGCCTTCACGTCATCCGGTATTTGTTTCGAGGCGGCGGCCGCCGGCGTTCCCGGCCGCGCGCTGTATTTGAACGAGAAGGCCTGGGCGTAATCCACCTCGCGCACCAGATCGAGCGTTGCCGCGAAATCGGCATCGCTCTCGCCCGGGAAGCCGACGATGAAATCGGACGACAATGCAATATCGGGCCGTGCCGCGCGAATGCGCGCAACGAGCGCGAAATACTGTTCGCGCGTGTGCTGCCGGTTCATGGCGGAAAGAATGCGGTTCGAGCCCGATTGCACCGGAAGATGAAGGTAAGGCATGAGCGTGCCGATTTCGCGATGGGCCGCGATGAGGTCCTCGCTCATGTCGCGCGGATGGCTCGTCGTGTAGCGCAGCCGCGCAATGCCTTCGACCCCTGCAAGCGCGCAGATGAGGCGCGCGAGGCTCCAGCTTTCGCCATCCGAAGCCGCGCCGCGATAGGCATTCACATTCTGGCCAAGCAGCGTGATCTCCTTCACGCCTTTTTCCACAAGTCGGCGCGCTTCGGCGATGATCCGTTCTGGCGGACGCGAGAATTCCGCGCCGCGCGTATAGGGCACCACACAGAAGGTGCAAAATTTGTCGCAACCTTCCTGCACCGTGAGAAAGGCTGCCGGCCCGCTTTCGCCGCGCTGTTCCGGCAACGCATCAAATTTTTCCTGTGCAGGAAATTCCGTTTCGAGCACATGGCCCGTGCCGCGGGCGATACGCGCAATCATCTCCGGCAGACGGTGATAGGATTGCGGGCCCACGACCATATCGACCGCGCTCTGACGGGCGATGATCTCCTGGCCTTCCGCCTGCGCCACGCAGCCCGCGACCGCAATCAGCATCGGCTCTCCTGTCCTGGCCTTCCGCTCCTTCAGGCGGCGCAGGCGGCCAAGCTCGGAATACATTTTCTCCGCCGCCTTCTCGCGGATGTGACAGGTGTTCAGGATCACCATGTCGGCGTCCCCGGGTACCACGGTTGGCGCATAGCCAATGCCCGCCAGCAGTTCCGCCATACGCCCGGAATCATAAACATTCATTTGGCAGCCGAACGTCTTGATGAAGAGCTTCTTCATACGATTGGCCATTACCTAGCGTTTATTCGTCATCGCCCGCTTCATGCGGGTGATGACGAACCAAGAGAAGGGGAGCCACGTCATGCCGCGGCTTCCAATCCGGGATCGCTGTTCATTTCGACAGGCCGACGGGCCGGCTGTGCTTGCGGCGGCAGGCCGGCCAGCGCGCGCGTCTGACCATCGCGGACGATGGTTTCCGCGATGCTTGCGAGCGCCTTGCGGCCGCCCACGCTGTCGATGCTAAGCGGCGTGTGGAACTCGACCACGGCCTCGAAGGGTCCAGTTTTCAAAGCTTCCCAGAGATGGGGAACCAGATCCATATCGCCATACCATGCAAAGAACGGGCGCATGTCACGTCCCATCGGCAGGCCGTATAGTCCGACATAGGAAATGGTCACCGGCTGTACCGGAACGTGACACGCGCGGCCTTCCGCATCGCGCCCGATTTCGGTCTCCGCCGCGCCAAGCAGCGCGCTCTTGAATGGGAGCACTTTGTTGCCGTCATCCGAAGTACCCTCAGGAAAGAGAATCAACGCGTCGCCTTCGACCAGCCTCTGCCGGATCATATCGCGCACGGCCAGGGTCTCGGCGCGCTTGGCGCGCTGGATGAACACAGTCTCCTGAAGACGCGCCAGCGTTCCGGCGAGCGGCCAGCCGGCAACCTCATGCTTGGCAATGAACGAGACCCGGGCCGCCGCGGAGAATATCAATATGTCGAAATAGGAGGTGTGATTGGCAACCATCAGTACGCCCTGCGACTGGATGGGCTGGCCCACAACCGTCACCCGAATGCCAAAGAGCCGGCACAGAAAGCGATGATAGCGGTTGGGGAAGGTCTTGCGCCGCCTGAGACGAAAAAACAGAGCCGATTCCTGCCAGGGAATGAGCAGGAACGTCACAAGCAGGAATACAAACAATATTCCGGCGGCACGGAGAGCCTGCACGTCAGAATCCGTGCTTTTTCATGCCTTTCGGCACGGCATAAAGCTCCAGACGGTGATCCACCAGCTCGAAACCCAGCTCCTCGGCGACTTTCCGCTGCAGGGCCTCGATTTCCTCGTTGCGGAACTCGATCACCCGGCCCGACTGAACATCGATCAGATGGTCGTGATGGGCATCGGGCACTTCTTCGTAGCGGGAACGGCCGTCGCGGAAATCGTGACGTTCCAGGATGCCCGCATCCTCGAACAGTTTCACGGTGCGATAAACGGTGGCGATAGAAATGCGTGGATCGATGGCGGAGGCGCGCCGGTAGAGCTCTTCGGCATCAGGATGGTCCGCCGCCTCCGACAGCACATGGGCGATCACGCGGCGCTGCTCGGTCATCCTGAGCCCCTTCTCGGCGCAAAGCTTTTCGATCCGACTCAGCGTATCGGCTTTTCCGTACATGCTTTGATCATAACCGAATTCTTTCCGCCTGCCCACCCTGTCACAGCAGAGCCTGGCCGAGAACGGCGTGACGGCAGGCAAAGCTGCTAACTCGCCCACTCCCCCGCATTGCGCAGCCTGATGCCACTTACATGCAGGGAGGTCGCCCAGAGGCGCCACAGAGGTGTCAGGGTCTCCATGACGCGCAGCTCCGTCTCGGTATCGCCAAGCGCGGTCTCGAGATCCTTAACCAGGTCCGACCGGATTGGTGCGATGCCGGCGCGAGAGACCCACATCCCGGCATCTTCCAGGCACTGGAAACTGTCCTCGGGCAGCTCGTAACGATAAAGCCGGGTCCGCCGCAGGCGTTCGAGCCAGCACCCTTCGATATGGGCGATCATCCGGCATGTTCGCCCGCCCCACCACGCCTGCCGATCCTCTTCCGTCGTGCTGCCGGTCGGCCAAATGAGGATGCGCGGACAGTCCCGGGGAAACAGATACATCGGCTGATGCCAGGCATCGATTGCCCAAATGAGCGGCCCGTTCAGCCAGTCGCGGCCGGCGGCGCGCGGCGACGGTATTTGAACCGGTCGAGGTTCGAAATAACGGATCGCTGGCTCTTCACTGAAATGAAATAGCGGCATGGGGAGAAATCCGTTGTCCGGACGTCCTCATGAATGGCCGCGCCGAAGCCATTTGTGAAGAGCGACCAGCGCCCAGACTGCCTCAAGCACGCCGAAGGGCCACGCGCCCTGCAAAAAGCCGTAAGCCGAGCCGAGCACACACGAACCGGCGAAACCCAGCGTATACCAGCGGCTTCGATCCTCCATCGCGTAGGTAACGAGCATTCCGCTCACGGCAAAGAGGCCAAAAACGGTCAGAGCGTCCATGTTCCGAAGCCGCCAAATTCAAAGCGGCAGGGCGCGGCGGAGGACGAGCGCGTCGCGGGCAGTTCCGACGGCATCTTCATAGTAGTCGGGCCTGCGTCCGACTTCGCGAAAACCAAGATGGGCATAGAGCCCGCGCGCCGCGGTGTTTTCCACCGACACTTCGAGAAAGACCTCCATCACGCCAGCTCCGTCGACGTACAGGCAGGCGGCGCGGATCAGCGCGGTGCCAAGGCCACGGCGGCGCAGCTCCGGATTCACGCCGAGCGAGAGAATTTCGGCTTCGCCGGCGGCAGCGCGGGCCAGAGCGAAACCTGCAGGCATGTCCTGGGCAACGGCAAGCAACGCGACCGCGCCCGGATGAGCGAGAATGCGGCCGAGAAATATCTCGTCCCAGGCTTGCGCAAAACAGCGGGCATGGAGCGCCGCGATCGCCGGGATGTCCGCGAGTGTGGCCTCGCGGATGGTCACGGCGAACGCGCCGGCAGACGGGCGTCAGGAGGCCGCAAATAGAGCGGTCGCGGGACGGTTTGCGGCTCGGCCGCGACCAGGGCAAGGCGCGCGACCCACAGCGCGTCGGGAGCGATGACTTCCGACTGCGCGACATCGTATCCTTGTGCCACCAGCGCCTGCGCCGCGTTGCCGGCTGCGGTGCCGCCCATCGCCAGCCTTCCATCGAAGTGATTACTATTGGCTGCAATCGCGCCAAGCGCATCGTCGAAGGCCGCGAGCCGATCAGAAATGAGCGTGTGATTTCCTGCCACCAGGGTAAAATAGACTTCGCCGCGTTTCGCGTCGTGCAGCACGGCCGCGGCACGGGCGCCGGTTTCCGCCATCGCGGCTTGCGCCATTGCAGCGAGCGTGGTGATGCCGATAAGCGGCCGGCCGAGTGCCAGCCGGAGACCGCGCATGAAGGCATAACCGACCCGCTGGCCGGTAAACGTGCCCGGTCCGATTGTCACCGCAAGGCGCTCGATCGCGTCGAAACTCATGCCCGCCTTGTTCATCGCCTCCTGCACCATCGGCGCGAGCCGCTCGGCATGGCCGCGCTCCATCGGCTCGAGAGCATGGGCGAGAACGGTTGTGCCGTCGAGGATGGCGGCGGAGCAGGCGCCCAGCGCCGTGTCCACAGCAAGTAATTTCATGGAGCGCGGCGCCAGCAGACGCTCACAGGGCGCGGCAGGCTTCCTCGAAGGAAAGCCGCGGATTGCGCGGACCCATGTCCACGGGGTCGCCATAGCCGATATTGCAGAGGAAATTCGATCTGATGCGGCTGTCGGCGAAGAACTCACGATCGACGCCGGCATTGTCGAAACCCGACATCGGCCCGCAATCGAGCCCGAGCGCACGCGCAGCGATGATGAAATAACCTCCCTGCAACGAGCCATTGCGGAAGGCGACACGCTCGGCCAGCACGGGGTCCTTGTAGGCGTCCTTCGCATTCGGCTGGTGGGGAAAGAGAAAAGGGAGCCGCTCGGCGAAATCAAGGTCGAAGCCGATGATCGCCGTGGCCGGTGCGCTCATCGTCTTTTCCACATTGCCCTGATTGAGATGAGGCTTCAGCCGCTCTTTGGCAGCGTGCGACACGACGAAGACGATTCTGGCCGGGCTGCAATTGCCACTGGTTGGACCAAGACGCATCAAATCATAGATCGCCATCAGCAATGCAGGGCTGACCGGCTTGTCCTGCCAGCGTCTGAAAGTGCGCGCATCGCGGAAGATTGCATCCAGCGCGTCGTCGGAGATCGGTGGATGCATGGGGGCGGCCGTCAAACCGCTTCGACCGCGTTCACTTCGGGAATGTAATGCCGAAGCATGTTCTCGATGCCGTGCTTCAGGGTCATCGTCGATGACGGACAGCCCGCGCAGGAGCCGCGCAAATGCAGGAAGACGATTCCCGAGCCGCCGTCGAATCCCTTGAAAATAATGTCGCCGCCATCTCCGGCCACCGCAGGACGCACCCGCGTGTCAAGCAGTTCCCTGCTCTGCGCCACGATCTCGGGATCTCCATCGCCATAAGCGGCTTCATCCTCGGCTTCCGACCGGCTGCCTTCGATGAGCGGCAGCCCGCGGGTGAAGTGATCCATGATGGCGGCGAGAATGGCGGGCTTGAGGTGCCGCCAGTCGCCGTCCGCCTTGCTGACAGAGATGAAATCGCTGCCGAAGAAGACGCGCGAAACATCGGCGATCTCGAAGAGAGTGCGGGCCAATGGGGAGCGCTCTGCCGCCTCTGGATCCGGGAAATCCGCCACCGCGCCGTCACCCATCACCTCCCGTCCA
>DATJUM010000104.1:0-14841 GCA_035502355.1 Rhizomicrobium sp.
GGGTGACCGCATAGCAGGGGCCGCCGTTTCCCTGGCTGTTGATCGGAAAGCATGTATCTGTACCAAACGTGTACTTATTCCGCAGCCTGTATTGCGGGTGCGGCATGAAATCGTTCAGCTTGGCGATTCCGGCAACCGCAGCCGCAAGAGCGGCCGGTATCCGGGGATCGCTCATGTTGGCGATGTGATGAACGCCGTTCACGTCGAGATTGTGGATCTCCGTATGGAAAGCCTCGCGAACATCCCCCGCTGTCCCCGAAAAGGCGATCGCCATCCGGCTCGGCAACACGCCCTCGACCTTGAACCCGTGCTTGGTCAGCCACGTCGTGATCGTGGCGATGTCCTGCTGCGCGACGCCGAATCTCGCTCCGTACTCGCCGGCTGTCAGCCATTTGTGATAGCTCGACGAGTTACGGTCCGTCTGTGATGCGATCAAGCTCTCAAGTTCGTTTTCCTGCGCTTGAGGCCGCTGCAGAACCAGCTGCAAGTCGTCAAGTCGCATTTGATCCGAAACCATGCCGCGGTCGTACTGTGGCGAAGCTTCGGAACGCGTATTGCCGACGAGCGTTACCAAATTGGTTTCGTCGATGGGTTTGACGATTTGCGGTGTTGCCGGACCTGTCGGCCCGGCAGATGCGAGGGAACTCGTGGCCAGCGCGCCGGTGACGGCGGCTGCAAGATAAAGACTGGATCTGTGGGGCATGGCCCACCCTCCCTTTTTATTAAGTGGAAGGTAACGTTAAGCCCGCAGCGGGCAAAAGCGCAATCCGGTAGCTGTCGCGAGCTTCTGCCCAGGCTTGCGAAGGTCACCGGATGTCGGGGATGGCCCGACGCTGGGCCCGCGACTGCCTGAACCGTCCGAGACGAAGCGCCAGGCCGACCCCATTTCATCCATTCCAGCGCCAGTGGCAGATTTCCGGCATGTCTATCCCGTGCTCGCTGATGTAGAGCTTGTGGCGCTCCATGGACGTCCAGTAGCGCGCCGTTTCCTGCTCCACCCGGCCGGCATAGCGTGGGATGCGGCAGATGGCATCGAGCGCCAGCTGGAAACGGTCGAGATTGTTCAGCACCACCATGTCGAAGGGCGTGGTGGTGGTGCCTTCCTCTTTGTAGCCGCGCACATGGATATTGTTGTGATTGCGGCGGCGATAGGTCAGCTTGTGAATAATCGGCGGATAGCCGTGATAGGCGAAGATCACCGGCTTGTCGGTCGTGAACAAGGCATCGAAGTCGCGGTCGTCGAGCCCATGCGGATGTTCGGAGCGCGGCTGGAGGACCATCAGGTCCACGACATTGACGACACGGATGCGGATATCGGGGACATAGCCGCGCAGGAGCTTCACCGCCGCGAGCGTTTCGAGCGTCGGAACATCGCCGGCACACGCCATCACCACATCGGGGTCGCCGGATTCGTTTCCGGCCCAGTCCCAGATGCCGGCGCCCGCCGCGCAATGCCGCACCGCCGATTCCATGTCGAGCCATTGCCAGGCCGGCTGTTTGCCGGCCACGATCAGGTTGATGTAATTCCGGCTGCGCAGGCAGTGATCGGCGACCGAAAGCAGGCAGTTCGCATCCGGCGGCAGATAGATGCGCACGATGTCGGCCTTCTTGTTGGCGAGATGATCGATGAACCCCGGATCCTGATGCGAGAAACCGTTATGGTCCTGCCGCCAGACATGCGAGGTGAGCAGATAGTTGAGCGAGGCGATCGGCCTGCGCCAGGGCAGATTGCGAGCGACCTTCAGCCATTTCGCATGCTGATTGACCATCGAATCCACAATATGGATGAACGCTTCATAGCATGAGAAAAACCCGTGCCGGCCGGTCAGGAGATAACCCTCGAGCCAGCCTTCGCACAAATGCTCGCTCAACACTTCCATAACCCGGCCGTCGCGGCTGAGATCGGTGTCGTTCGTGCAAAGCTCCGCCATCCATTCCTTGCCCGACACTTCGTAGACGGCTTCGAGCCGGTTGGACGCCGTTTCATCGGGACCAAACAGCCGGAAATTCCGGCTTTCGAGATTGAACTTCATGACGTCGCGCAGGAATTTTCCCAGGACGCGCGTCGCTTCGATTTCGATGCCGCCGGGCTCGTGCACGTCCACCGCATGGTCGCGGAAATGCGGCATGGAGAGCGGCTGGAGCAACAGCCCGCCATTGGCGTGAGGATTGGAACTCATGCGGCGGTGGCCGGTCGGTGCGAGCGCCGCGTATTCCTCGCGGAATTTGCCGTGTTCGTCGAACAGTTCTTCCGGGCGGTAACTCCGCATCCATTCGTCAAGCTGCTTTATATGTGCGGGCTTCTCCTGAAATTCACAAATCGGGACCTGATGGGCTCGCCACGTGCCTTCGACGGGCAGGCCATCCACGAATTTCGGTCCGGTCCACCCCTTCGGCGTCCGGAACACGATCATCGGCCAGCGCGGACGCTCGTTGTTATTACCTGATCTGGCGGCAACCTGGATGCGCCGGATTTCGGCAAGCACCGCATCGAGCGTCGCGGCAAGCACCTGATGCAGGAGTGCCGGATCGTCGCCTTCCACGAAATGCGGCACATAGCCATAGCCACGCAGAAGCTCGGCAAGTTCTTCGCGGGGAATGCGTGCCAACACCGTGGGATTGGCGATCTTGTATCCGTTGAGGTGCAGGACCGGCAGCACCGCGCCATCGCGCGCCGGATTGAGAAATTTGTTCGCATGCCAGCTTGTGGCGAGCGGGCCCGTCTCCGCCTCGCCATCGCCGATGATGCAGGCCACGATGAGATCAGGATTGTCGAACGCCGCGCCGTGGGCATGGGCGAGCGAATAGCCAAGTTCCCCGCCTTCGTGAATGGATCCCGGAATATCGGGCGAAACATGGCTCGGAACGCCATAGGGCCAGGAGAATTGCCGGAACAAACGGTGCAGCCCGTTTCGGCTGCGCTCGATGGCGGGGTAGTGCTCGGTATACGAACCTTCGAGATAGGCGTTCGCCACCGCCCCTGGTCCGCCATGTCCAGGTCCGATGACATAGATCATATTCAGATCATTGAGTTTTATCAGCCGGTTCAGATGCACGTAGAGAAAATTGAGCCCCGGCGTGGTGCCCCAATGGCCGAGCAGCCTCGGTTTTATGTCGGCGAGCTCCAGCGGCCGTTCCAGAAGCGGATTCTCCTTGAGATAGATTTGCCCGACGGACAGATAGTTGGCCGCGCGCCAATAGGCGTCCATCTTCTGCAGCATTTCCGGCGACAGCGAATCGGCCATGGCACTCTCCCGGGGTTGAAACGTCGTGTGCATCCTAGCCGGCGCGCGGCGCGCCACATTTTGATCCGGAACAATGACGCATCGACATGTGTTTCCCCTCCACATGCCCCCCCACGAGACAAAATCCCGGCCTTCAGCCAATCTGGAAACGGTGCTCGTCGCGTTGGCGGATGTGTTCGCGCGCATGGTTGTTGCCGAATATCTGCGCGATTGCGGCTATGAGGTCGTCGAAGCCGGATCGGCGGAGGATGTCATAACCGTATTGCGCGCCGGCCAGACGATCGACGTCCTCCTGCTCGATGCCCAGATCTCCGATGGTCAGGGCTTTGCGCTGGCGCGGGAAATTCGCCAGGCGCGGCCCGGCATCGATATCGTCCTGACATTCGGAATTGCGAAATCGGCCGAAAAGGCCGGTGAAATCTGCGACGATGGCCCCTTGCAGCAGCCCTATCATCCCCAGGAAATCGTCCGGCGCATCCAGAAGCTGCGCCGCCGCCGCAAAACCGGGTCTGACTAGGTCCGGAATCGGGAATCGGCCAAACTTTGGGGAGCGATTCCCGGCAAGGGGAGTTCCATCCCGGGATGTCTGCGCAGAAACGGCCATGTCCTGAACCGGAGTCGGATCTCCGGGCACCAACGGTCCTTGTTGCCGAGGATGAAGTGCTGATTCGAACCATGCTCGCACAGCATCTGCGGGATGCGGGGTTCCGGGTGGTCGAGGCCGCCAACGCACGCGAGGCGACTGATATCATGGAGGCCGGCGAGACCGTGGATGTGCTGTTCACCGACGTGCGGATGCCAGGCGAAAACGATGGGGTATGGCTCGCGCAATTGGTGCAACAGAACTATCCGGCGGTCCGGATTGTCCTGGCTTCCGGCGAACGCGATGTCGGCCAGGCGATTGTCGGCGCAAAGCTTTTTTCCAAACCTTACGATCTCGATCTGGTCGAAAACCATATTCGCCACTTGCTCGCGGCGGCGCGCGAACCGGCTCTTTGGGAGGAAAGCGACTAGGTGGCAGGCGTCTCGCCGTCGAGGAACTGCGAGAGCTGGCGGTATCTGCGGGCCAGAGCAAGAAGTATCGATTCGGTGTCAAAAAGGAGGCCGTCTTCGGCGGTGGCTTCGAGCGCATCCGCGCGCGCCCTGTATTCCATGGCGAGTTTCCTGCGTTCGGCCGCGGTCACCGGCGAAGCAGCCCTGCGCCATTCCGCAGCCACACGGGAATCGCGACGCTTCCTTCGCGCTTCATCCAGTCGCGTGACGGTAGCCATCGCCTGCACCTGGAATCGTCCTTGCTCATAATTAGGTAGAGCGGGTTAATCGCTCCTTACTCTATAGGGGAGTCGGATTCCTGGCAGGGCCGACCGGCCGCTGGAGAGAACGGGATGAGCAATCAGATGGAACAGACCGGAGGCATCGGTGCAGCGGCCCGGGTGAGCGGAGAACTCGGCGACCATCGCCGGCTATTGCTTCTCGAAGGAGCGATACTGATCATTCTGGGCCTTGGTGCCATCATTCTGCCGGAGATCGCGATTGCCGGCATCGCGGTCCTTTTGGGGTGGCTGTTTCTCGGAGCCGGTCTTGTCGGCCTCGTCACGACCCTCATGGCTCGCCATGCTCCAGGCTTTGCGTGGGCCATCGCCTCGGCCCTGATCAGTATCGTCGCCGGCACTCTGCTGACCATCTGGCCGATGCACGGTTTCTATATGCTGAGTTTCGTGCTCGCTGGTTTTCTCGCGGCCGACGGCGTGCTGATGATCCTGTTCGGTATCGAACATCGCCGGAACCTGTCGCGGCAATGGTCGTGGATCGTCACCAACGGCGTGCTCGATCTCTTGCTTGCGCCGCTCATCCTCGCCGTTACCTTTGCCGCGGCCGCGTTCTGGATTCTGCCGCTGGTGATCGGTATCGATATGCTCTTTGCCGGCGCATCGCTGATCGCGCTCGGTGTGGCTGCACATCCCGGCGATCGCTGACATCCGCGAGGGACGAACGAGGGATGTTGATTGGCAATGGTCGCCCGCATTAGCTGGCCGTGACACAAGAGTAATTATAATAACAACGCTGGAACTCCGCGCTACGCCGCGTGGACGGATGCGGCGGCAGCCGGCGTTTCCGGGACGGCGCGGGCCCATGGCGCGGCTCTGCGATAGAGGTCGGCATAACGCGACGCGCTCGCCGCCCAGCTGAAATCCTGTGACATGCCCTGAAGCTGGAGCCGGCGCCACAACAGCGGTTCGCGGTAAAGCGCGAGCGCCTGATCCACGCCCTGCAACAGGCCGTCCACGCTTGCCTCGTCGAACACAATGCCCGTAGCCGTGCGGTCGAGCAGGGCCGCAGACGTTGCCGCCGTCACGGTATCCTTCAGCCCGCCTGTCCGCCGCACGACCGGCACGGTTCCATACCGCATGGCATAAAGCTGGGTGAGCCCGCAGGGCTCGTAACGCGCGGGGGCCAGCAGAATATCGGCGCCGGCCTGGAGGCGATGTGCCAGCCCTTCTTCATATCCGATCCGCAACGCCAGATTCGGATGGCCCTGCCGGGCGAATTCGGCAAATCCGCCTTCAAGCCCCGGATCGCCCTGTCCCACTACCGCGAATTGGGCGCCGCGGTCACAAATTCCCGGAAGTGCTCCCAGAATGACATCGGCCATTTTCTGGTGCGTCAGCCGGCTTACGAAACCGATCAACGGCGTTTCGCCGTCCCGTTCCAGACCGAGCTCGCGTTGCAGCTCTGCCTTGCAAAGGCGTTTGCCGGATATGTCGGCCGCGCAATAGGGATGCGACAGATGGACGTCGGATTTCGGATTCCACAAACCGGTATCGATGCCGTTCAGAATGCCCGAAAGTACATCGGCGCGCTGCTGCAGGACGCCATCCAGCCCGCAGCCGAATTCGGGCGTAAGGATTTCTTCCGCATAGGCGGGACTTACCGTGGTGATCCGGTCGGCGTAGCGGATTCCGGCCTTCAGGAACGACAGCTGGCCATAAAATTCGATTCCATCGGGATGAAGGAAACGCTCGGAGATTTCCAGATCGGCATGCATATGGGCTGGAAAATTGCCCTGAAACGCCATGTTATGGATCGTGAAGATTGTCGCGGGCCGTTTGCCCTCCTGCGTGGAAAGCAGAAGCGGCAACAGGCCCGCATGCCAGTCATTGGCGTGGATCACATCGGGAAACCAGTTTGGGATCAATCCCGACGCCAAGGACTGCCCGACATGGGAAAGAAAGCCGAAGCGGCGCGCATTGTCCGGCCAGTCGCGCCCATTGGCATCCTGGTAAAGGCCACCATTGCGCAGATAAAGCGCTGGCGCGTGGATGAGCCAGGCGCGCACGCCGGAACCGGGCAGTTCGCCCGACACCAGTGCCGCACCTTCAACGCCAAGAAGTGTGTCAAGACGGGCCTCGAGCTGCGCGTTCTTGAGCGCCGCCAATGCGCGCGGATAGCCGGGCATGAGGATCCGGGCATCGATGCCCCACTCCTTCAGCGCCTCGGGCAAGGCGCTCGAGACATCGGCCAGGCCGCCGGACTTTGCCAGCGGATAAGCTTCCGCCGTCACGAAAAGTACACGCATCCGGCACGTCCCTCTTTTTCGGCAACAGCACCCCAGGCGAACCGTCTCCGGGGCAACACACAACGAAGCCGCTTCTACGCTGGCCGAAGGTCCCACATTTTCATGAACTTATTCTCATGGTTACGAACGAACCCGTCCGCGCAGGCACAGGACAGTTACTTCGCTTCGCTGAGCCTGATGTGGGGCACGAGGCAAAATTCTTCAAGCCGATTTTGACCCGGTTCGGCGCGACGAGGTAACAAACGGCGGGAACTAATGGTGGCTCCGGCCGGGTGCTCCGCGGCCCCGTCCAAATCCGGCCGCGGGGCGGGCGGAACTCGACCGATAAGCACTTCCGGCCGCCATCGCCGGACGGGGCGCGGCACGAAATGCCTGGCCCGAGTTCCAATTTCGCGCCTGCGGCGCCGGACGCGGCTCGGACTGAACCGCATTCGCCCACCCCCGCGACGAGACCGGCCTGGCAACGGGTTGCCCGAATGCGCGGGCATTGCGCGGATTGCGATAGAGCACGCCATCGCGGTGCCGCGAATCGTGCTGCCACACATTTCCCCTGGGCATGCTGTCGGGGCGGAACGCACGGTAATATTCGGGGCGGATCAGAAGCCGGTGATGACGCCAGTCGAAATAGCCCCAATCCCAGAAGGAGAACGGCCATGCAATGCCCGGGCTGAAGACAACCGCGTAGTCTTCAGGCTCGCAATAGCCCGACCAGCTGCTGAAATAATAGGGCGGAACAGGCGGAGAGGACCAATCGCCAAACGCGCACCACGGATCGTATTCGGGAACATAGACCAGGTCCTCGGGCGGTGACACCGCGATCATGCCGTTGTCGTCCGTCACCGTTTCCTCCCCGTCGGAAGGAAGATTGCCGGCGTTCCGCGCACGGGCCCGCATCTGCTGTATGGCACCCATGACATCGGCCGGCTGCGCCAGAAATGTCTCGCCCAGGGTTTCCATCCAGTCGAGATGCGCATCCAGCAACTGAAGAACCTGCGGGAAGGCGATGAGGGATTTGACGCTCGGGTCCCAGTCCTGATTGCTCAGTGCGTCCGTCAGATCGTCGCCGCTCAGCCCCGCATTCTGCGGATCTGACGCCCAGCGGTCCGCCTCGACCACCTCGAGGGGATAGGTGGACGCAGTCAGGACATCGGCAAGCAGCGGATCGGGATAGAGCGCAACCGGAGCCACGAGTTCGTCGAGCTGCTGGGGAGAAAGGCTCGAAGCCGCGGGCGCTGAGGCTTGCGATGGAAAGCCCGCGTCCTGGGCGAGACCCGCGCCGGAAAACGTCATGAAAACGGAAAAGCACAGGGCCGCCGCACACAACCTGTTCATACATCGTCTCCCGCGCCCATTATTCGCGATCTGCTTGGGGTCACTCGCATTTTATATGGGATATGACGCGCGCAACGCTTGCCGATTCTGTCCTGCGGCCGCCGCATGACACAGATTGCGACACGCACCCTCGCATGGCTGCTGTGAAATCTCGACAGACAGACCCCCTCGGGCTGCACCCGACCACGTCGGTTTCGCGTTTCCCCAACACTTGCCCCAAGGTTTGTCGCGAATGCTTCCCGCTTCTGTTGACACACGGTCCGTTCCAGCCAATCGCGGGGTGCACAATCGCCTTGCTCTGCTCCTGCTCGTTTTTGCGACGGTCGCCTCCTGCAACCGGCAGGACCAGGCGCAACAGGCGCGCGAAGTGACTGCCGCGCTTCGTGCCAATCCGCCGCCCTCGAACCTGCCGACGCTCGCGCCGATGCTGGCAAAGGTTTCTCCGGCGGTCGTGAACATCTCGGTGCACGGCACGGTCGAGGTCGCGCAGAACAATCCGCTCTATCAGGATCCTTTCTTCCGGCAGTTCTTCGGTCTCCAGGACCAGCCGGAAACGGAGCGATTTCTCGCCGTCGGCTCCGGCGTGATCGTCGACGCCGCGCGCGGCTTCGTGGTGACGAATTACCACGTCGTGAAGAATGCGCAGCAGATTCAGGTCACGCTGAAGGATCGGCGCCAGCGCAACGCCACGCTCGTCGGCGCCGATCCGCAGACCGACATCGCCGTGCTGCGGATCGACGCAGCCAATCTCAAGGGAATTCCGCTCGGGACCTCAAAGGATCTGCGGGTCGGCGATTATGTCGTTGCCATCGGCGATCCTTTCGGCATCGGACAGACGGCCACTTTCGGAATCGTCAGCGCACTCGGCCGGACAGGCCTCGGCATCGAGAACTACGAAGATTTCATCCAGACCGACGCCTCGATCAATCCGGGGAATTCGGGTGGCGCGCTCGTCAATATGGCGGGCCAGCTCATCGGCATGAACACCGCAATCCTCAGCCAGAGCGGCGGCAATGTCGGTGTCGGCTTCGCGATTCCGGTGGACATGGTGCGGACGATCGCACGCGAACTGATCATGTCCGGAAAAATCTCCCGTGGCGCGCTCGGCGTGACGATCCAGGATCTGACGCCGACACTCGCGCGCGCGCTCGGAACGAAAATCTCGTCCGGCGCCCTGGTTGCGCAGGTCGAGCCCAACTCGCCGGCGGAAAAAGCGGGCATCGAGCGCGGCGACATTATCACAGGCATGAACAACATGGCGATCGCAAACGGCAACGATCTGCGCAATGCCGTGGGAGAAGAATCGCCCGGCACCGTGGTGCGCCTTACGCTGCTGCGCCACGGCAAGCAACAGAACGTCAGCGTGGAGCTCGAAATGCTGAAGACCGCCCAGGCCGCCACAACGCCCACCCAGTAATTACTCCGCCGCGGCGCGGCTGGGCGGCGCGTGCGATGCGATCTTCGCGCGCAACCGCTCGATATCGGCTTCCTCAAGCGTCTCCTTCGCAAGCAGCTGCTTTGCGGCTTCCTTATGCAGCTCGCGATGCGCGTCCAGGATGGCGAGCGCGCGCTCGAGCGCCTGGCCGACGAGCGCACGCACGGCATGGTCGATAAGCCGTTCGGTCTCGTCGCTGTAGACCGGGTGTTGCGGCCCCTGCAGCAGGGGCGTACCGAGCATCGGTTGACGGTCGCGGTCATAGGCGACGTGCCCGAGCCTGCTGTTCATTCCGTAGCGAAGCACCATGCTGCGGGCGATGTCGGTGGCTTTCAGCAGATCGTCGGCTGCGCCGGTGGACAGATGATGAAAGAAAATCTGTTCCGCGGCGCGCCCGCCGAGCAGCACCGCCATGCGGTCTTCGAGCTCCTGCTGCGTCTTCATGAACCGGTCTTCGGTGGGCCGTTGGATCGTGTAGCCGAGCGCGCCGATACCGCGCGGGATGATGGAGATCTTCCGCACCGGCTCCTGTCCCGGGATCGCCATCGCCACGATCGCGTGGCCCAACTCGTGATAGGCAACGAATTCACGTTCCTTGGGAATGAGCAGCCGGTTCTTCTTTTCGAGTCCGGCAATGATGCGTTCCACGGCCGCCATGAAATCGGCGAGATACACGCGATTCGCGCCACGGCGCGTGGCGAGAAGTGCTGCTTCGTTCACGAGATTGGCGAGATCGGCGCCGGTAAAACCCGGCGTCAGCTCCGCCACCCGCTCCGCATCGGCGTCTTCGGCCAGGAGCGCCTTCTTCATATGGACCTTGAGAATCGCGACGCGGTCTTTCCGGTCCGGCCTGTCGACAAGCACCTGGCGGTCGAAGCGGCCCGCGCGGAGAAGTGCCGGATCGAGCATTTCCGGCCGGTTCGTCGCCGCGAGCAGGATGACGCCCACGGTCGGATCGAAGCCGTCCAGCTCGACCAGCAGCTGATTGAGCGTTTGCGCCTTCTCATCGAAACCGCCATAGGGATAGGCGCCGCGGGCGCCGCCCAGCGCATCGATTTCGTCGATGAAGATGATCGCCGGCGCCTTCTGTCGGGCCTGCTCGAACAGGTCGCGCACCCGCGCCGCGCCGACGCCGACGAACATCTCCACGAATTCCGAACCCGAAATCGAAAAGAATTTCACGCCCGCTTCGCCCGCGACCGCACGGGCAAGCAATGTCTTGCCCGTGCCGGGCGGCCCGACAAGCAGAATGCCCTTGGGAATGCGCGCTCCCAGCCGGCCATAGGTCTTGGGATCGCGCAAGAACTGCACGACTTCCTGAAGCTCTTCTTTCGCTTCATCGACACCGGCGACGTCGGCAAACGTCACCTTCGTGTCCGTCTCGACGTAGATTTTCGCGCGGCTCTTGCCGATCGCCATCAGTCCGCCGCCGAGGCCCTGGCTCTGCGCCATGCGGCGAATCACGAACATCCAGACGCCGACGAAGAACAGCATCGGCAGCACCCAGGAGAGAATGTCCGCGAGCCAGTTGCTCTGGACCTCGCCGTAATAGGCAGTGACGTGATGCTTATCGAGCAGCGCCGCGAAGCCAGGATCGACCCGCGTGGTCTCGAACCGTGTCGGCACGCCTTTCTCCGGCTTTTTCAGCGTGCCCTGTATCGCGTTGGCCGAGATCCACAATTTGTCGATCTTGTTCTGATCGAGAAGCGTCTGAAACTGGCTGTAGGGAATGGGCGTGTAACGCGTGGACGACTGATAGAGGCTCTGCACCAGGAACAGCACGGCGAGGGCGATCAGCACATACCAGATATTGATTTTGATCCTGCGATCCATGGTCCAACCAGTCCACAGCCCGACTTGATTGATAAATGCCTGCGGCAGGAAATGGCTGCGGCCGGAGCCGTGTTCCGTCCCGCGCCGGGTTACGGGACGGGCTTCAAGACGGGACGGTTATCTTTCGGGTCTTGGGCGCGACTCGCACTCCCGGCAGCATCCGCCGCAGAACGGACTCACCGCCGCGCGCATGATAGAAGGCGCCTGCGATGTGCAATGGCACCAATGCAATCATCGCGAACGCCAGAATGACATGCGTGGTATCGAAACCGTCGTGCAGGGGAGCTCTTACATCTCGGGGAAGACCTGTCAGAAATGCGGGATTGGGCCAATGAAAGAGGCCGAAATAGAATGTCGGAGCGCCGTTACGCAACGTTGAAACAAGCGCCCAGCCGGAAAGCGGAATCGCGATGATCAGAAAATAGAGCAGATAATGCGAGGCGCGGGCCAGAAGACGCAGGCGCGGCGAAATCGTCTCGGGCAGCGGCGGTACCGGATTGGCCAGCCGCCAGCCGAGCCGCAACAGGCTGAGCACAAGCACGCTCAGACCGATGGATTTGTGCAGCTGCAGGATCGGGAGCCGGCCGGGGTCGCTGTCGGCAAGAATTTCGCCCACGTAAAGTCCGAGACAGAGATTGACAACGACCGCGACCGCGATGAGCCAATGCAGCGTCATCGCGACGCTGTCATAGCGGGAACGTCTCTTGACGGCAGACATGAGCAATCCCTCGCCTTCGACGGCCGGCAACACCTTGGTTTGACCGGAAGATACCCATAACAACAGCAATCTGCGACATTAATGTTGCAGCGAAGATGTGGAACGAATGCACCTTTCTGGTGCATCGCCGGGTGATGATTTTTCAATGAAATCGCACCTGCGAAACAGGGCGCGCCGGGCGGTGTGCGCGGCGGTCGAGTTCGTCGTCGATGATGAACGCCTTGATCGCGGCGACGTCGGTTTTCGACAGCGAGTCGGAAAAATTCCCCATGCCGAAATAGCGGAGCGCGCCGCGATAAACGATATCGTCGAACGCATCGGCCACGGGCCGCGGCATGTTCCAGAGATCGGGGTAGGCGCCCCGGCCGCCACCCTCCTGATGGCATCGCGCGCATTGCTGCTCAAACAGCCTCTGTCCGCGCGCGAGGGTCTCGGCATTGACAGCCATGCGACGCGGCAAAGGCTCGCGTAGCGGCGGTATCGCACGGGGCGGCAGGGGCACCGCGCCACCGTCCAGCCTGAAGATCAGCAGGCGCTCGAAATTCTCATAGCGAAATGCCGCGTTGTTCGGCGCCCAGGAAACATTCTGCGGACCGCCCGCGCCGGCAAGCACCGCCACATATTGCACGCCGTCGACCATGTAGCTGATCGGTGCCGCCATGATAGCGGTGCCGGTGAAAATGCGCTTCAGCAGCTTTCCGTCCTTTGCTCCGTATACGGACAGATTGCCGTCCGCATTGCCCTCGAAGACAAGTCCGCCCGCCGTCGACAGCGTGCCGCCGACGAGGAACGGCAGGGCGGGCGAAACCCACTCTGCCGTGCCCGTTTGCGGGTTCCACGCCTTGAGCCGGCCTTCCATATGCGGCGGGGGCGCACCGGGGGTGTCCGTCATGTCGCGCGCATCGAAAGGCGGAAACATGCCGGCCGCACCATTGTTGAATCCGCCCGGCTGAAATTTCGCAACGGCGACGGTCTGGTATCTGGTCGGCGCATCATAGACCGGCAGATAGACAAGGCCCGTCGCCGGATCGAAGGACATGGGCTGCCAGCCATGGCCGCCGGCCGATCCCGGCCAGATGATCCTGGGACTTCGCGAATAATCCGCTCGCGCGGTCACGTGCGGGCGGCCCGTCTTCCTGTCGATACCGTCGTTCCAGCTGACGGTGGTGAACGGTTTCGCGCTCAGAAGTTCGCCCGTCTCGCGATCGAGAATATAGAACATGCCGTTCTTCGGCGCCTGCATCAGCACATGGCGCAAGCGGCCCTTCCAGCGGAGATCGGCAAGAACGATCGGCGCCGTCGCGGTGTAATCCCAGCTGTCGCCCGGCGTTTCCTGATAATACCATTTCATGCGGCCTGTCTTCGCGTCGACGGCGACGATGGAAGAAAGAAACAGATTGTCGCCACCGGCGGGACTGCGCAGCCAGCGCGGCAGCGGACCGCCATTGCCGAGGCCGAGATAGGCGAGCCCGGTCCGCGGATCATAGACCATCGAATCCCAGGGATCGCCGCCGCCGCCGAGATCCCAGCGCGTGTCCTTCGCCCAGCTCCGGCGCGCGAATGTGACTTCGGGCGTTTCGTCCGGACCTTTTTTGGGATCGCCCGGCACGGCCCAGAAGCGCCAGGCGAGCCTGCCCGTCGCGGCGTCGTAGGCGCTGACATAGCCGCGCGAACCCATATCGGCGCCGGCATTGCCGATGAGAATGTTGTCGCCGGCCACATGCGGCGCGCCATCGACGGTGGTGTTGAACTTGCGGTCGACGATCGTATCAACACACCAGACCGGCCGGCCGCTCCGCGCATCGAGCGCGGCGAGCCGGCCGTCGAGCGAGGCGACATAGACCCTGCCCTTCCACACCGCCACGCCGCGATTGACCACATCGCAACAGGCATTGCGGGCAGATTGGCCGTCGGCATGGGCATCGTAAGTCCACAACAGCTTGCCGCTGCGCGCGTCCACTGCATAGGCATTGCCCCACGGGCCTGAGAAATAGAGCACGCCGTCCACAAGGACGGGATTGGATTCCATGCCGTGATGAATTCCGCCGCGCGAAAGAAAGCCGCGGAATTCCCACGCAAAGCCAAGCCGCGCCGCGTTTCCTTCGTTGACCTGATTGAGCGGCGAGAAACGGCCGTTCGCGAAATCGCGCCCGTCGAGCAGCCATTCATCGCCGCGCTCCCGCGCGACGCGCGCCTGATCGACCATGGCAGGCGGCGGCGCGGCCGCGGCGCACCCTGCAAACAATAAGGGAAGCAGAGCGGCGAGGCGCACGATAAAATTTGTCATGACCGTTTCGGTATGCCCACCATTATCATTTTCCGCGAAAAACGGGAACCCAGCATGGATTATGCCGCCCCTCCGGCGGAAATTAACCGCAGAGCCGCAGGCTATTGCGGACAGCGAAAACCGAGCAAATCACGTCTTATAATTTGACCTGCTTCCCACGCGCTTTATCAGGGCTTCGGCGGCGGCGGGGGCGCGGAGCTTCGCGCCGGCGATGAAATAGACGAAAACGTCGCCGCGCTTCGCCCAGGCGCCGGCCCGCTTCGCCCAGCCGGAAAGCGCGCGCGCATCGTATCCCGTCTCCGCCTCCTCCCTGGTGCGCATCAACCGCGCATAGGTGAAATCGGCCGTGTGTTCGTCGATGGCGGGGTAATCATCGCTGTCGGCGAACACGATCGCGGCATTGTAGCGGTGCGC
>DATJUM010000105.1:0-7180 GCA_035502355.1 Rhizomicrobium sp.
ACATTGTCGCCGATTTTCCTCTCTGCAACAAATCTTTCAATTGCTCCTATGCGGGGCACGACCTTTGAACCATGCGCAGAATTCTGCTTGAAAGTTTCGGCGGCGCGGTCACGGAAGCGCCGCCGCCACGCGACGAGACAATGCTCGAAGAACTTGCGCGCAGCATCGGCCAGCGCGCGCGTCAGCGGCTCGGCCGCAGCCTGGCGATCCGCCAGGTGGACGCCGGCTCATGTAACGGATGCGAGCTGGAAATCCATGCGCTCGGCAACGCCTATTATGACCTCGAACGCTTCGGCCTGCGTTTCGTCGCTTCGCCACGTCATGCCGATGTCTTGCTCATCACGGGACCCGTTACAAAGAATATGCGCGAAGCCCTTGAGCGGACCTATGCGGCGACGCCGGATCCCAAATGGGTGATCGCCGCAGGCGCGTGCGCGATGAATGGTGGCATGTTTGCCGGCAGCTACGCCTGTGTCGGGCCGGTGTCTGCGGTGATACCCGTCGATCTCCACATACCGGGATGCCCGCCGAGCCCCATACAATTGCTGCAAGGGCTGCTCGGGCTCATGGATTTGACTTCGAATGCCGGAAGTCGCGGAGGCGTCAGGACGCAAAAACGAATTCACCACAACGAGCACTAAGGACACGAAGAAATAAGGCGTGCGTTCCGCGCATAATCATTCTTAGTGCTCTTTTTATTCTTCGTGGTTCAACTACTCAGTGCGCAATCGCATGACACGTCAATATACCGCGTAGGCGCGCATGAAGGTTTCGACGGCGCGCGCGACATTGCCGTGAATCTCTTCGCGCGAGGGATGGGGCGTCACGTTCCATAGCCGGCGGCGGTGAAGGCCCGAAAGGCACAAATCGAGAAATTGCTCCGCGGCACAGGTGACGTCGGCGTCGTCTCGCAGCTGGCCCGCGTCTTTCGCCTGCCCGAGGAATGCCGTCATGCGCCGCTGATTCTGCCGCACGCCGGAATTGTAGATGGCCTGGCCGATCTCGGGAAAGCGCTCGGCCTCCGCGATCGCCATCCGGAATGTCGCCACCGAATCGTCGCTCAGGACGAACGCGACGAAGCGCTCACCGAAACTGGTGAGCGTGGCTTTCAGGTCGCCGCCGCTTTCGATCTCCGCCTCGTGCAGGAACATCTGAAACTGCTCGCATTTCCGCTCGCAGATCGCAGTGAACAGCTCCTCCTTCGACTTGAAGTAGTTGTAGAGCGTCGCCTTGGAGCCGCCCACCTTCGCCGCGACGCTCGACATGGAGGTGGCGGCGTAGCCGTCAGTCAGGAACGCCGCCAGCGCGGTGCGGATAATGGCGTCCCGTTTGTCGTCCCGGGCTGCCCGGGGGCGGGCTTCGTCAATGTTTTCCTGCATGACCGTCCTGCAATCTCTGCATGACCGTACCGTACGGTTGGCCTTGACGCAAGCCTATCTAAGCACCTACATCACTCCTCGCAAGCTGTTACCGTACGGTATCGTTCAGATGACAAACGTGTCTCTTCATTCGGAAATGGTGCCGCCGCGGTCAGCGGCTGCGCCGTGCGGCGGGCAGGCCGTTCCCCCCTCCCCGAAGCCTGCCCGCCGCGGTTCCCGGCCCACGGCCCCGCGAAAGGCCCTGCCCGCGCTGTCAGGATTTGCTCTTCAAGCCTGGCCGCGGGTTGCCCATCTCGCTGACCAGCCCTCGCTGCTCGCACTCGCACTTCTGGGGGAAGGCGTGTCCGCCCTCGGTTTCCGCTTCCACAGGGCGGACCACTCATGACGACAATCTCCCACGCCCGCGTGCGCACGGACCGCGCCAGCGATTATCTCGTCCGGCTCAGCAAGGATCTGGCGCGTGACATACCGGCGCTCGCCTTCGATGACCGGCACGCCGTGATCCCGTTTCCGGGCGCGCGCTTCGAACTCATCGCCGGCGAGGAATTCCTCGACATCACCCTCGTCGCCGGTTCCGAAACCCAGGCTGTTCTCGCGGAGCACTTTCTGGCGGGTCATCTCGACAGCTTCGCTCCCGATGCGGGCCTGGAATACCACTGGTCGTTTCAGTGAGCGTGCTGCGCGCGAGCGACCCGGAAGAACTGACAATGTACAAACAACAGGCAAAACTCGCGCTCTCGCCTCTCGGCTATATCGTGTCCTCGCTCGGCGGTCTCGCCTGCGGCGTGGGCCTCGCGTTCCTCGTCTGGCATCTCATATAGGGAACAAGCCATGACAGATGTTGCATTTGCCGACGCGGATGTGTCGGCGCTCCTTGGAGCAAATTCTGCGCCGACCATCGATCGCGCCGGGCAGCGCAAACAGCTGCGCAAGCGGCTGTTCCTGGCATTCGGCGCGCTGCTGCTTCTCGGCACGGCAGGCGCCGGCGCGTGGTGGTATGAAGTCGCGCAGCGCTACGTCTCGACCGACGATGCCTATGTCGATGCCGACAGTGCCGAGATCACGCCGCAGGTCAATGGCACCATCGTGTCCGTGCCGGTCACAGACACCATGCATGTGAAGCGCGGACAGGTGCTTGTGCGTCTCGATCCCGCCGACACGGAGCTCGCGCTCGCGCAGGCGGAAGCGAATTACGGCGAGGCGGTGCGGCATGTCCGGCAATATTACTCCGATGCGGCGGAAGACGAGGCCCAGATCGCGGGGCGCCAGTCCGACGTCGTCAATGCCAAGCTCCAATATGACCGGCGCGTCGCACTCGCAAAGCAGAACGCAATTTCCTCCGAACAGCTGACCACGGCGCAGAATGCGCTTGAAACGGCTGAGGCCGCGCTGCTCGCGGCAAAGCAAACGCTCGCCGCGCAGCAGGCGCTGATCCGCGGCACGGATGTGGATCACAATCCCGAAGTGCTGGCTGCGAAGGCTGCCGTCGACACCGCGAAGCTCAACCTCTCGCGAACCATGATCCGCGCGCCGTTCGACGGCGTCGTCGCGGAGAAGACCGCGGAGACCGGGCAGCGCGTGCAGGTCGGCCAGGTGCTGATGAGTGTCGTGCCCGTGAATCGGGTCTATGTGGATGCAAATTTCAAGGAAGGGCAGCTGACGCGGGTCCACAGTGACCAGCCAGTGACGCTGACGTCCGATCTCTACGGCTCGCATGTGGTGTTTCACGGCCGCGTGGCGGGACTTTCGGGCGGCACTGGCGCGGCCTTTTCCGTGATCCCGGCACAGAACGCGACCGGAAACTGGATCAAGGTGGTGCAGCGCCTGCCGGTGCGCGT
Organism: Rhizomicrobium sp.; assembly: GCA_035502355.1. Lineage (GTDB taxonomy): Bacteria > Pseudomonadota > Alphaproteobacteria > Micropepsales > Micropepsaceae > Rhizomicrobium. The sequence goes on from DATJUM010000105.1 coordinate 3,218, forward strand.
CGCGCTCGATCAGCACGAGCTCGCCGCCCATCCGCTCCGGGTCGGTTTGTCCATGGACGCGACCATCGACGTCGCCCGATGAGTTCGGAGACCGCGAACCGGGCGGGCGCGGTTGCGACGCCTTATTTCGAAGGCACCGCCCTCTTTGCCACGATCCTGCTCCTGTCGCTCGCCAATTTCATGGCGGTGCTGGACCTCACCATCGTCAATGTGGCGGTGCCGCACATTGCCGGTTCTCTCGCCGTCTCTCCCGATGAAGGAACCTGGGCGATTACCTCCTACGCGGTCGCGGAAGCGATCACCGTGCCGCTTTCGGGCTGGCTCGCCGCGCGCTTCGGCCCGGTGCGCGTATTCGTCATCGCAGCAGTGGCTTTCGGTTTGTTCTCGATGCTATGCGGCTTCGCCTCTTCCCTTGCCATGCTCGTTGTCTTTCGCGTGTTTCAAGGTCTTTCGGGCGGCCCGCTGATGCCGATGTCGCAGACGCTGCTTATGCGCGTGACGCCCCCCAAACACGTGCAGCTCGCCCTCGGCCTCCAGAACATGACGACGATCATCGCGCCGATTGCCGGGCCCGTTCTCGGCGGCATCCTCACCGATACGATCGGCTGGCCCTGGGCTTTCTACATCAATGTTCCGATCTCGATCTTCGTCTCGCTCACAGCGTGGCGCCTGCTTAGTTCGCGGGAAGCCGCTACGACGCGCGCACCGGTCGACTATGTCGGCCTCGGAATTCTCGTTCTCTGGATCGGCGCGCTGCAGATCATGCTCGACAATGGCGAGGACAAGGACTGGTTCAACTCCCCATTCATCGTCACCCTCGCGATCGCGGCTGCGATCGGCTTTGTCGCCTTTCTCATCTGGGAACTGACGGAGGAACATCCGATCGTCGATCTCTCCGTCTTCCGCAACCGCACCTTCAGCGTCATGGCCGGCTCGATGGCCCTCACTTTCGGCGCCTTCTTCGCCACCATCGTGCTCATTCCATTGTGGCTGCAGACCAACATGAACTACACCGCCACCTGGGCGGGATCCGTGATGGCCTTCCAGGGCGTGCTCGGCGTCGCCATGGCGCCGGTGACCGCACTTCTCGTGTCGCGTGTCGATCCGCGCTTCCTGATGTCGTTCGGGATTTCCATTCTTGCCGGCGTTACGCTGTGGCGCACCGAATTCGCGCAGAACGTCACCTTCTGGCAGGTTGCGCTGCCCCAGCTCGTCACCGGCCTGGGGATTCCGCTCTTCTTTGTCCCGCTTCTGGGGCTATCCATCGCTGCGGTGCCGCCATCCCAGACTGCATCCGCGGCGGGGCTCGTCAATTTCATCCGCACCATGTCGGGCGCCTTCGGCACGGCACTGGTGACGACCGGATGGGACCGCGCGACGACAAATGCGCGCGTCAATCTCGTCGGCATACTCCATCAGCCACAGGCCGCGCTGACAGCTCTTCAGGCGCAGGGTCTGTCGGCCGGACAGGCGCTGAACCAGTTCGACAGCCTCGTTCAGAGCCAGGCGGTGATGCTGGCCACCAACCGCATGTTTTTCATCCTTGCGCTGATCCTCGCAACGGTCGCGGCCGGCGTCTGGCTATCGCCGAAACCGAGAGCGCGCATCGCCCTTCCCGCCGGCGGGCATTGACGCGGCAGAGTTGTTGAACCGCGAAGTACATAAAGAACACAATGAAGGATTGCGCGCGAAGCGCAGCTTATTTTTTCTTGTCCTTGGTGCCTTCGCGGTGAATTCACTAAGGCGCGGGGGCTCGCGGAAAGATCGATTGGATGGCGTGGGCGAGCTGCTCGGGCGTGAACGGCTTCTTCAACACGCCATCGGCGCCGAGATTGACGGCCAGACTCAATATGAACTCGCTCTTGATGCGTCCTGCGCCGGCCGACATGGCGAGAATCCTGGTGTTCGGAGCATCGCGCCTGATCTCAATCAGGCATTCGATGCCATCCTTGTCCGGCATGAGAAGTTCGGTGATGACAATCTCGGGAGCGAACACGCGAAAGCGCCGCAGGCCCTCGTCTCCGCCTGCAGCGGTGGCGACATCATAGCCGAGAGATGAAACGTATTCGCGGGCTTCGTTCAGTATCCGGCTGTCCGGATCGATGACCAATACGCGTATCGACATGTCATGACGGACGCAGCCGCCCCCTTCCGCGTTGTACCGTCTTCCTTTCGGGGTTTCCGCAGCCGACCTAATCAGGCGGGAGGCTTGCGCCTACTGGTAGAAATGCGAGTGTGGCAAATCATGACTTGTTGAATGAAACGAAAAAAGGCGAGGCACTGCTTACGAGTCCGCGCGTTTGGAGGAGCCAGCGGCTTCGCTCGCAGCCAGAACTTTGCCGATGAGTTCCGCCGTGTTTCGGGCGCCGAGCTTCTGCATCATGTTCGCGCGGTGAAAATCCACCGTGCGCGGGCTGATGCCGAGCGTGCGCGCGGCCTGTTTGCTGGACGCCCCGCGCAGAAGCTGCGCGAGCACGACGCGCTCGCGATCGGTCAGACGTGCGTCTTTCGCGAACTGCTCCGGCAACGCTGTGAGATCGCCATTCAACAGCCGGATCTCATGCTGCGCATCGTTCGCGCCCGGAACTTCGAGGAATTGCCAATCGCCCGAGCGCCGCGCAATCACGCACTGATGGCTGTGCGCGACATCGAGCACGTCTTCCGGCCGGCTGTTTTCCGTCATATAGGCGCACAGCATGATGATCCGACGGCCGGCAATTGTCTGCTCGAGCGCATGTTCGTATTCGACGATGTCGCGCCAGACTTGCGGGCGGCGCCAAATCGGATTGCCACAGGCCCTGACACCGTCGAGACCGTTCTTCAGCGCATCGTCGACGCGGCCGTGCCAGGCCGCCACGATTCGGTGCCAATCGAAGCGGCCATGGTCATAGTACCAGTCGGCCGCGGGAAGAACTTCGAAGCGCCCCCCTTTGTGCCAGGCATCGAATTCCGGCAAAGTCGCGCGCAACGCCTGGGCAGCTTCTTCAACGGACAGCGGATCGGAAACCACCCACATGCAATGTTCCAGCTTATGTCGGGCGGGAGCAAAATAGGCACAAGCTGCATCGAGCATGTCTTTCCTGGTGTCGCAAAACAGGCAGATATGCGTTCCCCAGGGTATTTTCCCGATCACGCTGATGCCGGTGTCGCGAAGGCCGTCGTCGGGATCCGGCTTTGACCACAACGTTATGGGCCGGCGCCCGCCTGGCGCGGCTTCAATGCGTCCATCGATCGCCCCTGCGCGTTTCATGAGGCCCCGGCCTCATCTTCTGCTTCGCCATCACGGCCGGTCACGATGTTACACTGCTGGTTCGGGTTTGGCGAATTCCCGAAATCGGCAAAGGCCGGAAAAAGAATACGTTCCTGCTGCGTTCTTTGGTGCCCATGCCGGAGGCCATCGCCTCGATCCCGCCGCGCGCCGCTCGGGTATTATTGGAAGAACAAAGTCCCTCCGCTAAAAACTGGTCGTTTCGGTGGCGAAATGTTCAAACGATTCCTGATGTCCGCGCGCGCGCCGGTCGCGCTGACCATAACCGGAGCGCTCATCCTGATCGCCGTGGTGGCGGTCTCCTTCGTGATCGCGTCGCGGACTGCCGTTCTTACCGATGACGTGCTTCAGGCCCGACTGTTGCGCTCCGCCGCGACCGAAGAACTTGTGACGCTGCTCGAGGCCGAGACCGGGCAGCGCGGTTATCTGATTACCGGGCGCGCTTCCTATCTCGCGCCCTATCTCGCGGCGCGCCGCCACGCGCAAAGCGTCCTTGCCAATCTGGAACGGCTGTCCCACGGCCCCACGCTCGTCGCGGTCCCGATTGCCGAAATCTGGTACCTCACCAATGCCAAACTGGACGAATTGCAGCAGACGGTTTCTCTTCGCGAGCAGGGCCGCGGCGACGAAGCGCTGGCAATCGTACGCACCAATCGGGGCGAGAAACTGATGGAGGGAGCCCGCGCGGATCTCTC